>JBCAZN010000226.1:0-4977 GCA_038533035.1 Pseudomonadota bacterium | reverse complement strand
GGCGTGACATTCGCCGATGTCGCGGGTGTCGAAGAGGCCAAGGAAGAAGTGTCCGAGGTCGTCGAGTTCCTCAAAGACCCGAGCAAGTTCCAGCGGCTCGGCGGCAAGATTCCGAAGGGCGTGCTCATGGTGGGCCCGCCGGGCACCGGTAAGACGCTGCTGGCGCGAGCCATCGCCGGTGAGGCGAAGGTGCCGTTTTTCACGATTTCAGGTTCCGACTTTGTCGAGATGTTTGTCGGCGTTGGCGCGTCTCGTGTTCGCGACATGTTCGATCAGGCCAAAAAGCAGGCACCGTGCATCATCTTTATTGACGAGCTCGATGCTGTTGGTCGTCATCGCGGCGCCGGTCTCGGCGGCGGACATGACGAGCGTGAGCAGACGCTAAACCAGATGCTGGTTGAGATGGATGGCTTCGAAGGCTCCGAGGGCATCATCGTTATCGCTGCGACCAACCGTCCCGACGTCCTCGATCCGGCGCTGCTGCGCCCGGGCCGATTTGATCGTCAGGTCGTCGTACCGCTGCCGGATATTCGCGGTCGTGAAGGCATCCTCAAGGTGCACATGCGCAAGGTGCCGCTGGCTGACGATGTGCAGCCAAGTGTCATTGCTCGCGGTACGCCCGGGTTTTCGGGTGCCGATCTTGCAAACCTCGTCAATGAAGCGGCGTTGTTTGCGGCACGCGCAAACAAACGCGTCGTCAGCATGGAAGAATTCGAGAAGGCCAAGGACAAGATCATGATGGGCGCCGAGCGGCGTTCGATGGTCATGAGCGAGGAAGAAAAGCTCAACACGGCCTATCATGAATCGGGTCACGCCATTGTTGGCTACCTGGTGCCGGACCACGATCCGGTACACAAAGTAACGATAATTCCCCGCGGTCGCGCACTGGGCGTCACCATGTACCTGCCCGAGGAAGATCGTTACAGCATGTCCAAGCAGCACCTCGAAAGCATGATCTCAAGCTTGTTCGGCGGGCGTATTGCGGAAGAAATGATTAATGGCGCTGACGGCGTTACAACCGGTGCCTCGAATGACATTGAACGCGCGACGGATATCGCGCGCAACATGGTCACGAAGTGGGGCCTCTCGGACCGACTGGGGCCGCAGACCTACAGTGAAGATGATGGCGAGGTATTCCTCGGCCGTTCCGTGACGCAGACCAAGCAGGTCTCCGACGACACGGCGCATGCAATCGATGAGGAAGTACGTCGCATCATTGATTCGAACTACCAGCGTGCCAAGACGATTCTCGAAGACAACGTCGACAAGCTGCATGCGATGGCCAAGGCACTCATGAAGTACGAGACGATCGATCAGCCGCAGATCAAGGACATCATGGAAGGCCGCGAGCCGCGTCCGCCTGAGGACTGGGAATACGCGTCCGACAAAAAACCGCCGGAAGACGGTTCCGCCACCGCGGAGAGCGACGATGCCGGCAGCACGATCGGCGGACCTGCCGAAGAACACTAGCCTGAATCTCGGTTCCCTGAGTCTTGAGAGTCCCTGTGTCATGGGGATTCTCAACGTCACGCCTGACAGTTTTTCCGATGGTGGGCGATTCGGTTCACTGGACGATGCACTGCGCCAGGCCGAAGCGATGGCCGAGGACGGCGCTGCGATTATCGATGTCGGCGGTGAGTCGACGCGTCCCGGCGCGAGCGCTGTTGGCGTCGACGCCGAGCTTGAGCGGGTTATCCCGGTCATCGAAGCAGTAACGAGCGCGACCGGCCTGCCGGTCTCCATTGATACCAGCAAACCCGACGTCATGCGTGCCGCTGTCGCGGCCGGCGCCGCGATGATCAATGACGTCGTCGCGCTGCAGGGTGAGGGTGCCCTCGAAGCGGCCGCCGATCTGGCCGTTCCGGTTTGCCTCATGCACATGCAGGGTGAACCGCGGACCATGCAGAATGCACCGCACTACGACGATATTGCGGCCGAAGTGACGGCATTTCTCGGCGCACGGGTCGCAGCCTGCAGCGCGGCCGGCATCGATCGCGAACGGTTAATCGTTGACCCGGGCTTCGGATTTGGCAAAACGCACACACACAATGTCGAGCTGCTCGCAAATCTGCGACAATTGCAGCAATTGGGGTTACCGATCCTTGCCGGGCTGTCGCGAAAGTCGACTCTGGGTGAGCTGACCGGGAGACCCGTGGAGGAAAGGGTGCCGGCCAGTGTTGCGGCGGCAATCATCGCGCATCTGCACGGCGCATCGATTCTCCGTGTGCACGATGTCAGGGAGACGGTCGACGCGTTGCGCGTGGTAACCGCAGTTAAGGAACAATCTACATGAGCAGAAAGTACTTCGGCACCGACGGTGTCAGGGGCACGGTCGGAAGCGATCCGATGACGGCCGATTTCGCCATGCGACTCGCCAGCGCGGCAGCGCAGGTTCTGGTTCCCACCGGCGGCACCGTAGTGATCGGCAAGGACACCCGGCTGTCCGGCTACATGTTCGAGTCAGCGCTCGAGGCCGGCTTCGTCGCCGCCGGCGCGGACGTGCTGCTCATCGGCCCATTACCGACGCCGGGTATTGCGCGACTTACGCAGGAATTTGACGCTGACCTAGGCGTCGTTATCAGCGCTTCACACAACCCTTACTTTGACAATGGCATCAAGTTTTTCGATCGCAACGGCGCGAAACTGACCGATGACGTTGAAAAGAAAATTGAAGCGCACCTCGACAACCCTGCGATCACGCTGGAGTCGAAATCGTTGGGCAAAGCAAAGCGCATCGACACCGCCCGTATTCGCTACCAGGAGTTTTGTCGCGCGACGATGCCCGACGGCGTTGATCTCGAGGGCCTTAATATCGTATTCGACGGCGCCAACGGTGCGGGATACAAGGTCGGGCCGCGAACGCTGGCCGAGCTGGGCGCCGATGTCATAACGATCGGTTGCTCGCCGAATGGCAGGAATATTAATCTTGGCTGCGGATCGACCGAACCAAAGCTTCTGCAGACCACGGTACCGGCGGTTGGCGCTGACGTGGGTATCGCACTCGACGGGGACGGCGATCGTATCGTGCTCGTCGACGAAAAAGGCGAGCTCATCGACGGCGACCAGATACTCTTTATATTGGCAACTGCACGCCATGCGCGCGGGGAGCTCAGCGGGCCGGTCGTGGGCACCGTCATGAGCAATCTCGGGCTTGAGACTGCGCTCAAGAAGCAAAACATCGAATTTCGTCGTGCCAAGGTCGGCGACCGCTACGTGCTTGAAACCTTGCGCGAAACCGGCGGCGTTATCGGCGGCGAAACGTCGGGGCACATGATTGTTCTCGATAAAACGACGACGGGCGACGGCCTGATCTGCGGTTTGCAGGTTCTCGGCATTATGAAGGAGACGGGCAAGACGCTCTCCGAACTGACGGCTGGCATGCCCAAGTACCCGCAGACAATGGTCAACGTCCGGACCGAAAAACGTATGGACCCGGACGCGTCCACGGCAATCCAGGACGCCGTTCGGGCGGCAGAGGACGAACTCGCCGAAACCGGGCGTATCGTGCTGCGCGCGTCAGGAACCGAGCCGGTCATCCGGGTCATGGTTGAAGGGCAGAATGAGGAGCAGGTGGTTTCTATTGCGAACCGCCTGGCGGGTGTGGTCGCCGCGGCGGCAGCCTAGCCGAAAATACACCGTGCCGCGCGTTGATTTGCCGGGGTAGTGCCGGTATCCTTGCGCGCCTTTTAGGCCTTCAGGCACTTGGAAATGCGCGAAATTCTCGTTGCGGGAAACTGGAAGATGAACGGCAGTGCCGCGAGCAGCGAATCGCTGGTGGCCGGCATCGTTGCGGGCATTCCTGAGGGCGATGGTTTCCAGTTACTGGTGTGCCCGCCGTATCCGTATATTGCGGCGGTAGTACAGCAGGTTGAAGGCACCGGCATTGCGGTTGGCGCCCAGAATGTCTCTGAGCACGAAGCAGGGGCCTATACGGGTGAAGTGTCACCCGGCATGTTGAAGGATATCGGTTGCGGCTACGCGATCGTCGGCCATTCGGAGCGTCGTTCGCTGTACGGTGAGTCGAGCGCCCAGGTTGCGGCCAAGTTCGAGGCAGCGCAGGCAGCGGGACTGATACCGATTTTGTGCGTCGGCGAGACGCTCGAGGAGCGCGAGGCCGGCACAACAGAGGCTGTGATCGACGAACAGCTGGACGCAGTATTCGATCAGGTTGGTGTGGGCGCAATGGCGAATGCCGTGATTGCGTATGAGCCGGTCTGGGCGATCGGTACCGGCAAGACAGCGACGCCGGAACAGGCACAGGATGTCCATCGTCATATCCGTGAGCGGGTGGCGAGCATGGACTCGGGGCTTGCGGAAAAGATACAGATTTTGTACGGCGGCAGCATGAAGGCGGACAATGCGCCGGGACTGCTGGGGATGTCGGACATTGACGGCGGCCTGATTGGCGGAGCGTCATTGAAAGCAGAGGATTTTCTCGGGATCGCCGAAGCGGCGGCGCGAGCATAAAACGGAAGGTTAATGGATACAGTTACCAAAGCAGTATGGATTGCCCACACGCTGATCGCCCTGTTGATCATCGTGCTGGTGCTTCTGCAGCGCGGCAAGGGTGCCGACGCCGGAGCCGCCTTTGGCGCTGGCGCGTCGGGCACCGTCTTCGGCGCACGCGGAACAGGCAATTTTTTCTCGCGCATGACGGCGATCTTCGCGACGTTGTTCTTCGTGACGAGCCTGTCGCTGGCTTACCTAAGCAGCCAGGCCGCGTCGGGTCCGGAAAGCCTGCTTGAAGATCTTCCGGCGGAAACACAAGACGATGTCGACGAGGCACCGGCACTGGATGATGAATTGCCGGCACTCGACGACGCAGCGCCGGCCGCCGATGATGGCGAAATGCCGTCGCTCGTCGAGCCGGCCGAGCCCGCTTCCGACGGTGACGAATCCGGTTAGAATAGAACACCTCGCTCTGGTGGTGGAATTGGTAGACACGCTATCTTGAGGGGGTAGTGGCGCGAGCCGTGC
>JBCAZN010000225.1:0-4978 GCA_038533035.1 Pseudomonadota bacterium | reverse complement strand
TGGGTGAGGACGTTGAGAACATCATCCAGAAGCTCCTGCAAAAGTGCGATTACGACGTCGACAAGGCGCAAACGGGCATCGTCTACATCGATGAGATCGATAAAATCTCAAGAAAGTCGGACAACCCGTCGATAACCAGAGATGTATCAGGTGAAGGCGTGCAGCAAGCGCTCCTGAAGCTGATTGAAGGTACGATCGCGTCGGTTCCGCCACAGGGTGGCCGCAAGCATCCGCAGCAGGAATTCCTGCAGGTGGATACGGGCAATATCCTGTTTATTTGTGGCGGCGCATTCGCGGGACTGGAAAAGATTATTCAGAATCGTTCGTCGAAGAGCGGCATCGGCTTTGTTGCCGACGTCAGGACGGATGAGGAAGAGCAGAGCATTGGTGAGCTGCTGCACGACGTGGAACCGGAAGATCTCATTCGCTTCGGGCTCATTCCGGAATTCGTCGGCCGTATGCCGGTCGTTGCTACGCTTGAGGAGCTAGACGAGGACGCACTGGTCCAGATCCTGCTCGAGCCGAAGAACGCACTGACAAAGCAGTATCGCAAGCTCTTTGAGATGGAAGGCGTGGAACTGGAGTTCCGCGAAGACGCTTTACGTGCCGTGGCCAAGAAAGCCATGGAACGTAAGACCGGCGCTCGCGGCCTGCGCACAATTCTCGAGAATGTGTTGCTCGACACGATGTACGATTTGCCGTCTTCGGACAGTGCAAAGAAGGTCGTTGTTGACGAGGCTGTCGTCACAGGGGAAAACGAACCGTACGTGATTCACGAGTCGGACGAGTCGCCGACGGTGAATATTGAGCGACCAACTGGGTCTGACGGCGCGTAAAGACACCGCAACCGAAGCGTGAAATGAAGTCCTTGAAATAGGTTTTAAGGGCCGCATTTCCACAGCCAGTTTGCAGGTTTTGCAAACGAGAATTGGATTTAGTCGCTTAGGGGCAATACACGGTGTCTGACAAAGACCTTCCAGAGAAAGACCTGATCACTGATATCGACGACAACGTTATTGACGATTCGTCAGGCGTACCGGTACTTCCGCTGCGCGATGTCGTCGTCTACCCACACATGGTTATTCCGCTTTTTGTCGGCCGCGAACGCTCGATTCTTGCGCTCGACAAGGCGATGAATGCCGGTAAGCGCATCCTGCTGGTCGCGCAAAAGGCGGCCGATCTCGACGACCCGCAACCGGCTGATTTATATGAAGTTGGCACGCTGGCGACGATCCTGCAGCTTTTAAAGCTGCCCGACGGCACCGTCAAGGTGCTGGTCGAAGGTGGTGAGCGTGCGCTCGTCGACCGTATCAATGTCGACGATCATTTCTCTGCAGAGCTGACGCTGCTCGGCGAGGAAGACCGGCACGACGAGCGTGAGATCGATGTACTCGTGCGCTCGATCATTTCGCAGTTCGAGCAGTACGTAAAACTGAACAAGAAAGTGCCGCCCGAGGTCCTCACCTCGCTGTCCGGCATCGACGAACCGGGCCGCCTGGCCGACACGGTCGCCGCCCACATGGCGCTCAAGCTGTCTGAAAAGCAGCGTATTCTCGAAATCCAGGACGTCAAAAGCCGTCTCGAGCAGGTGCTTGGCATCATCGAGGGCGAGATTGACGTGCTGCAGATCGAAAAACGCATCCGCGGCCGCGTCAAGAGCCAGATGGAGAAGAGCCAGCGCGAGTACTACCTGAATGAGCAGATGAAGGCCATTCAGAAAGAACTCGGCGAAATGGAAGACGCGCCGAACGAGCTCGCTGATCTGGAGCAGAAAATCGAGGAGGCCGGCATGACGGCCGAGGCCAAGGAGAAGGCCAACTCCGAGCTCAACAAGCTGAAGCTGATGTCACCGATGTCGGCCGAAGCGACCGTGGTTCGCAACTACATCGACTGGCTCGTCAAGGCGCCGTGGAAAAAGCGTTCCAAGGTGCTCAAGAACCTCAAGAAAGCGGAAGAGGTGCTTGAAGAGGATCACTACGGTCTCGAGAAGGTCAAGGAGCGCATCCTTGAGTATCTCGCCGTACAGCAGCGTGTGAAAAAACTCAAAGGCCCGATCCTGTGTCTCGTGGGCCCGCCGGGCGTGGGTAAGACCTCGCTCGGGCAGAGCATTGCGCGTTCAACCAATCGCAAGTTCGTACGTATGTCACTGGGTGGCGTGCGCGACGAGGCCGAGATTCGCGGTCACCGCCGCACCTACATCGGCTCGATGCCGGGCAAGATCATCCAGAACCTGTCGAAGACCGGTGTGCGCAATCCGCTGTTCCTGCTCGATGAGATCGACAAGATGGCGATGGACTTTCGCGGCGACCCGTCGTCGGCATTGCTTGAGGTGCTCGACCCCGAGCAGAACTCGACGTTCGCGGACCACTACCTCGAAGTCGACTTCGACCTGTCGGACACGATGTTTGTCTGCACCGCAAACAGCCTGAATATTCCGGCGCCGTTACTGGACCGCATGGAAGTGATCCGCATCCCGGGTTACACCGAGGATGAGAAGACCAACATCGCGCTGAAGTACCTGGTGCCGAAGCAGATGAAAGAAAACGGCCTCAAGGACAAGGAACTCAAGATCACCGAATCCGCGGTGCGCGACATCATTCGTCATTACACGCGCGAATCGGGCGTGCGCAACCTCGAGCGCGAGATCTCGAAGATTTGCCGCAAGGTGGTGAAATCCCTGCTGCTGAAACCGCGTGACAAGAAGGTCATGGTCACGCCGAAGAGCATGGAAAAGTACCTTGGCGTGCGCCAGTTCCGCTTCGGCGTCGCCGAAGAGAACGACCAGGTCGGGCAGGTCACGGGACTCGCCTGGACCGAGGTCGGCGGCGAGCTTCTCACCATCGAGGCGGCCGTGGTTCCGGGTAAAGGCAAGCATTCCCAGACCGGCCAGCTCGGCGATGTGATGAAGGAATCCATCGACGCAGCCATGACCGTGGTACGCAGTCGTGCCGAGGTGCTGGGCGTCGAGGAAGACTTCTACCAGAAGGTCGATGTGCACATTCACGTGCCCGAAGGGGCCACGCCAAAGGACGGTCCATCTGCGGGAGTTGGCATGTGTACTGCCCTGGTGTCGGCATTAACCGACATCCCCGTAAAGAGCGATGTGGCCATGACCGGCGAGATCACGCTGCGTGGCGAAGTGCTGCCAATTGGCGGTCTCAAGGAGAAGCTCCTGGCGGCTCATCGCGGCGGCATTGTGAAGGTGCTGATACCCCAGGACAACGAGAAGGACCTGGCGGAAATTCCGAAGAACATCAAGGACAAGCTGGACATTGTTCCAGTGAAATGGATCGACGAGGTGATGGAGCATGCGCTCGCTCACCAGCCGCTCCCGGAGGCCGCCAAAAAGGCCGCTGAGACCAAGTCCAAAAAGCCCTCGGAAGACGCAAAATCCGACGACGTGGTGCGTCCGCACTAAATCGCTGAAACCCGCGTGGTTAAAGGATATTTGACGCTTTTTATGCCAGTAGGTATAAACGTCGCAGCTGCGCGTGATGTAGTTTTTTAGTAGCACGGAGACGCGCGTGGTGATTCAGCGGATTGCTCAATGGGGGAGATCGCTGGATTGATACGACATATCCAATTGTTTGTTTAATCAATCTGCAAGGGTGAAAGCATGAATAAAGGGGAACTCATAGACGCGGTTGCGAATTCAGCGGGCTTGTCGCGCGCTGATGCAACGAAGGCCGTCGACGCAGTACTCGATAGTATCCAGGGCACGCTCGCCAATGGCGGATCTGTATCGCTCGTGGGCTTCGGAACCTTCACTGTGAAGGCACGTGCGGCTCGCGCCGGACGCAATCCGAGAACCGGCGAAACGATCCAGATTCCGGCTTCGAATGTTCCTGGATTTAAGGCTGGCAAAGGCTTAAAGGATGCCGTAAACTAGCGCGCCCCTCAGGGGTACGGCTAGGGAAAAAGCCCGTTTTTACGGGCTTTTTCATGTCTTGCCTAAGGCAAACGTTTGCTTTATAAAACGCGCCTGAGGTGTACTGGGTGCTTAGCTCAGCTGGTAGAGCATCGCCCTTACAAGGCGAGGGTCGGCGGTTCGATCCCGTCAGCACCCACCAGAATTCGGAGCGGTAGTTCAGTTGGTTAGAATACCGGCCTGTCACGCCGGGGGTCGCGGGTTCGAGTCCCGTCCGCTCCGCCACTGAAAGAGGAGCCCCGTCCAGTCGGACGGGGCTTTTAAATAAAGACACCGCTCATGCTGCAAAACATTCGAGAAAATCTTACTGGACGGATGGCGCTCGTCATCCTCGCCGTCATCGCACTGTCGTTCGTGTTTGTCGGTGGCGCGAGCTTTGTCAGCATCGGCCAGAGCTTCGCCGCCAAGGTCGACGGCAAGACGGTCGGCATTGGGGCGTTCGAAAATACCTACCGCATGCAGCTGCAGGAAAATCCGCAGCTTTTGCAGCTGCCTGAAAACCTGCGTGCGACGCTGCGACGCAACGTTCTGGAATCCATGATCCAGCAGCAAGTTATTGACAACTACCTCGACGACGCCGGCTATCGGGTTTCGACGCTGGAGCTGACAAAAATTATCCATAGCGAACCGGAATTTCACGTCGATGGCGTGTTTAACCAGGAACGCTATGAAGAAGTTGTTTCACTGTCCGCGCGCTCGGTAGCGGAATATGAGCAGGGCATGCTGCAGCAGATGCGCAGCTTCCAGTTGCAGCGTGCAATTCGCGGTTCGTCGATCGTATCGCCGGCCGCCTATCGTCGCTTTTTGAACCTCGCGTTCGAGCAGCGCATCGTGACCACCGCCGACCTGACGCCCGCGGCCGTTGCCGACGAGGTTAGCGTGACCGACGAAATGATTACGGCGTTCTACGACACCAACCCGACGGCGTTCCAGTTGCCCGAGACTGCGGATCTCGCTTACGTTGAAGTTGTCCGCGATGACCTGGCGCGCGAGATAACGATTAGCGAAGAACAACTGCGCGAATACTACGAATTCAACAAAGATCGCTAC
>JBCAZN010000224.1:0-5011 GCA_038533035.1 Pseudomonadota bacterium | reverse complement strand
CTGGAGCGCAAATACCTCGGACCTGGTCAACGGCAGCGTTGTGATATCACTCGACTATTTCAAACGCGTCATCGCCGGCATGCGGGCATTGGTCGGCGGGCGTATCAAGACGTACGAGCCGCTCCTCGAACGTGCCCGCCGTGAAGCACTGTTGCGCATGGTCGAATCGGCGCGATCGCAAGGCTACGACGCCATCTTCAACGTCCGTCTCGAAACCTCCCGACTTGCCAACGCGCGCGGCGAAGGTACCGCGGGCGTTGAGATACTGGCGTTTGGTACCGCTATCAAATTCGCGAGTCGCTTCGCGAACCACTGATGCGCTATGTGTCGAAGCAACCCAGGGAAGGGATAAACGTCAGCAAGACTCACCCGCTGGTAGAGGCGGGGACGCTGGTAGTTGGTCTTGGCATTATCTTTGCGTTGCTTACGATTGCACTGATATTCCTGGTTGAGATTGTGTTGCACTTTATCCCGGTCGAGGCGGAAAAACGCCTGTTCTCGAACTGGTTGCCCGACGATATCGTAACCGTCGCGCCGTACGATGAGCGCCTGGTCGCAACGCAGGAATTGGTCGACAGCCTCGCGCGACACTGGCCGGACTCGCCGTACAAGTTCACGGTGGAGATACACGATTCCGAAGCGCCAAACGCCATGGCGATTCCCGGTGGCTTGATTGTTGTTACAAAGGGATTGCTCGACGAGGTCGAATCGGAAAACGAGCTGGCCTTTATTCTCGGTCATGAACTCGGGCATTTCCAAAACCGCGACCACCTGCGCGCGCTGGGTCGTGTTGCCGTGCTGTCACTGGTTTTTGCCGCCAACCCGGGTGACATCAACATGACCGTCGCAGATCTTACGCTGCGCAGCTATGGCCGGAAGCAGGAGTCGCGAGCCGATATCTACGGACTGCAACTTGTTCAGTCGCGTTATGGACATGTTGCCGAAGCATGGCGCTTGTTCGAGCGTTGGGATGAAAAAGCGCAATCCCCTGAAGTACTCGAGTACCTGTCGACCCATCCGAACTCGGCAAACCGAATCGATAATTTGCGGGATCTGAGTAACAGTGAGGGCTGGCCATTGCAGGGCGATGTGCAGCCGTTGCCGTGGATGGCAACCCTGATGACGTTACCGCCCGCAGACGCCGACCGGGAATAACCCGGACAAGAAAAAGCCCCGCCACCCATGGGAGTAGCGGGGCTTGGCCTTAATGCGACGCAGCAGGGAGATGGAGCGTCGCCTAAGGTCTCAGGGCTCTAACAGGTAGACGCCAATCTTGTACGCCGTGAACGTGTTGCTGTCCGCGTCGTACAGGCCTCTTGCGTGCATCGAGCGCGCTGTCGTGGCACCGTCAAGGCTGCCCAGCATGTCCGTCACGAAATCGCCGAAGTCCGAGTAAAGACGCAGGCTGTCCTGTGACTTCAGGTAGTACAGCGAACGGCCAGTCTCACGCGGCACGATCATCGTGTCCGACGGCAACGTCGTCAGGTCAATCAGGACCGGGCCCTGCTTGATGTAGTGACGAACGTCGATATCTTCGTTCTGGTTGTTGAGCAGCAGGCCATCCGTGCCGATACTCGAGAACGGTGTCAGCGTGCCAGCCGCGCCCCAGCCAACACCGAGAGCACTACGTACGTCCGTGTAGTCAATGACAGTCCGGCCGTTAAAGTCAGGCGGTGCTGCACCAAACGCGCTCGGGAATCCGTAAGCGACGATCGGCTTGCCGGCCGCAAAGTTCGCGAGCGTCAGGTTGCCGGTCGCGATCTCGTAGTTGTCCGGATCGGCATCATTGTCCGGCGACATACTGCCTGTGCCGGTGAAATCGAAGATCTGGACACGACGGCGGTCGATACCGTGCAGCGTGATGTCAGTCTGGCCCGGCATGACGTTGTTGACGATGCCGACGAGGTGCGTGACGTGCATACGTGCCGCGCCTTCGGTTGCGTCAAACAGGATCTGCGGTGCGTTCGCATCGGTTACCGCGGTCGCGTCGCTCAGGTTGCCGCGAATCGTGACACGCTGGCCAATCGACAGCGCATCAATGCTGTGATCCGTCATTCGATCGCCGTCCTTGAACACCTTGGTGTTGGGACCGACTTCAACCACGACGTCGTCGTGGAAATGCGCGCGACGGTCCGACGGAATGATCGTGGCACCGCGTACGGTCAGGAAATTACCGTCGCGAGCGATGATGTTGCCTTTGACAGCGTCACGATCGATGCCTGGTACGCTGCTTCCGGCGAGCACAATGTTCGCCGTAAACTCGCGTTCTGCGACATTCAAAGTGCCTGCCGCAATTGTCGGCGTTCCTTCGCCGGCAGCATTCAGTGCGCGCAGACCTTCGACGCCCATGAAGGCTTCCTCATCGACTTCGAACTCCGTTTCGTCGGTCACACTGACCTCAACGCGACCAAAATCGCCGTCCCGGTCATGGAACGGGCGGATCGCAATCGTGTACGTCATCGCATCTTCGTTGACGGACACCAGTGGACCTCGTACGCGAATGTCTTTTTCATCGACCGGCGTCACTTCAGCAACGATGAACTGCTCGGACGCAGCTGTTGCCGGTGTGGGTACGATGTCGACGATATGTGAGGCTTCCAGATCGAAGTCGAGCTGTAGCAATGACGGTCGGCCGCGCGTAACGCGCAGCTGGTCACGATTCGAGAGCGTGATCTTGAGCTCGGTCTCGGTGAGCGGAGCGCCGTTAACGTCGGTTACGACGGCTTCCTTGGACATGTCACCCGCTTCTACAAAGACTTCAGCACCACCGTAGTCGAGACGAATGGTTCCCGATACGTAGGTCGCAGGCGGAACCGTCGCAATCGTGACCAGTTCGGTCAGGTCAACATAATCTGTGAAGTTGATGCGTGTACGCCGCGGCAATGTTTCAACAATGCGGCCGTTTGCGGTTTCCAGCTGCAGTGACAGCACGTCGACGGTGTAGTTTAGAAAGTCGCCGTCCGCGTCGGTCAAGCCAATCATTACCGTGCCGCATTCGGCATGGGTAGATGAGTCCGCAGGGTCGCACTCGGCCACCTGCACGGGCGGTATTGTTTCAGTCGTTCCGGCGCCGCCGCCGCAAGCGGCTGCTAAAATCAGTGTTGCGAGAAGCGCCATCCAGTTTGAGCATTTCATTGGTATCTCCTTGTACGCAATATTCGGTATTCAGGAGCAATAACGCGGCGCATCGCCAAGCGTTGACAGCCGATGTGACTGGGATAAATAAAGCAAAAAATTACAGCAACTTATCTTGTATTCTTAACCGATCGTGTCAGAATGATTACCCGAAATGACGAATCCGTCTGACAGCACTATTACCACGGGCATAAGGCATCGCCGACCGCGCGCCGGCGAACGCACCCGCGGTGCTGTCGATGCACTCCAGACCAAGATTGCGATTGAGATCCAGAATCTCGATCCGTATCGCTATCGCGAACAGCTGCAGGAGATTATTGACGAACTGCCCGAGGCCACCGGTGCGGATTCTGCTGTTATCGCGCTGATTAGCGAGGACGGCAGCGAATTCGAGACCGTGCTCGCGTCGATTAACGGCTTTGCTCAGTGCAACCCGGCGGTTCTGAAGGGCGAAGCGCTGGCCAACTGGCCGTGGCTTGGCAAGCGACTGGGCCACCTGCGCGTGATCGAGATTGCCGATACCGTGGATGGTCAAAAGGACGCCCGCGACGAACTGGCGCGTCTCAACAGTATTCACATCGGCTCGGCGTTATTGCTTGGTTTTTCGTTGAATGGAGAAGTGGCCGGATTCCTCGGCATCGTCAATGAACGAGCGGTTGATAGCTGGGACGCCAACTTGCATTTGCTGCTGAAACTGTTCGGCTCGTCGCTCGCGGTCGGACTCGATCGTGTCCGCGATCGTGAAGTGCTGGATGAGCTCCAGGAACGAAATTCGCTGGTCGCAATGACAGCGAATGACGGCATCTGGGACTTCGATGGCGAAACCAAGCGCATCAATCTCTCGCGGCGCTGGAAAGTTATGCTGGGTTACGACCCGGAAGACGACGACGTCATGCTTGACTGGTACAAGCTGGTGCATCCCGATGACATTGCACGCGTGCAGGGCGGCATGCGACAGCACCTCGAAGGTAAATCGCCGTTTTTTGAGTCCGTGCATCGCATGCGCCACCAGAACGGCGAATGGCGCTGGATGAAGAGTCGTGCCAAGTCTGTAGTGGATGACAACGGCCGATTGCTGCGATTGCTCGGCGTCGAAGTCGATATCACCGAACGTAAACTCTACGAAGACGCGCTGTTTCGCGAGAAAGAGAGCGCCCAGATAACGCTGCAGTCGATTGGTGACGGCGTCATTACGACGGATGCCAAAAGCAACGTCGAATACGTGAATCCGGTTGCCGAGGACCTGACGGGCTGGAAGGTTGATGACGCCAGCGGCCGCTCGATCGACGAAATTTTCCGCGGCTTTCACGAAGAAACCTGTGAACCGCTTGAAAACCCGCTCGCGGTTTCCATTCGTCGCGATCGTGCGATCAAATCAGTGCGGCCAACGCTGCTGATTCGTCGCGATGGCAACGAACTCTATATTGAAAGTACGGCTTCGCCGATTCGTGATGGCTCGGGTGCTGTTACCGGCGGCGTGCTCGTATTCCACGATGTCAGTGAATCGCGCGAGCTGAATCGTCGGCTCAGTTACCACGCCAGTCACGACATCCTGACGGGCCTGGTGAATCGTCGCGAGTTCGAGAACCGGCTGGAACGGGCGCTGAAGAGCGCGAAAGCTCGGGAAACGTCGTATGCATTGCTGTACCTCGACCTCGACCAGTTCAAGATCGTCAACGACTCGTGCGGTCACAGCGCCGGTGACGCTCTGCTGGGGCAACTCGGCGCGTTGCTGAAGTCCAAGATTCGCTGGCGCGACACCTTGGCGCGGCTTGGCGGCGACGAGTTCGGCGTGCTGCTCGAGAGTTGTAACCTCGAGGAAGCCATGAATACGGCTGAAACGCTGCGCATGGCGATCGGCGAGTACAAGTTTGTC
>JBCAZN010000223.1:0-5028 GCA_038533035.1 Pseudomonadota bacterium | reverse complement strand
TAGTCCAGATGAGCGAAATCATGGATAGTTTTCAGGACGGACGATGCCGCCCGAGCAGATAACCCCCGAGCTGCTCCGGGGTTTCTCGCCGCTGGATGGTTTGAAACGGGACAACCTCGCCGCGCTTGCTCGCAAGGTGCAAGTACGCGAGATGTCGCCCGGCCAGCTGCTATTCAAGGAAGGCGATACCGAAAAGCGCACGATTTATATCGTCTCTGGCACGCTTGAGCTGTTGGATAACAGCTCCAAAGTTGTCGGTACGGTGGAGTCCGGAACCGACATGGCGCGCAACCCGGTCGCACCGGTTTACCCGCGTCGCGCGACGGCGCGTGCGCGCGATCGCGTGCAGTTCATCTCCATTGACAGCGATTTGCTCGACGTCATGCTCACCTGGGACCAGACCGGCACGTACGAAGTCTCGGAGTTACAGGGCAAGTCAGACCAGCCGAACGAAGACTGGATGACGATGCTGTTGCAGACCAAAGCGTTTCACAAGATACCGCCGGCCAATATCCAGGCGATCTTCATGCGCATGCAGCAGATCAACTACCGCAGTGGTGACGTGATTCTGAAGCAAGGCGCGGAAGGCGACTATTTCTATGTCCTGATTCGGGGCTCGGCGCTCGTCACGCGTGAAACGCCACTCAGCAAGGACGGCATCAAGCTGGCGGAGCTGAACGTCGGCGACACGTTCGGCGAGGAAGCGCTGATCTCGGATGCGAAGCGCAATGCAACTGTGACCATGCAGACCGACGGCGCTGTCATGCGTCTCGGCAAGGACGATTTCAACAAGCTGCTCAATGAGCCGATGCTCGATTGGGTCAGCATGCCGGAGGCTGAGGAAATCATCCGTAGCGGCGGTCAGTGGCTCGACGTTCGTTTGCCGAGCGAATACGAAAATCAGCACCTCGACAGCGCGCTCAATATCCCGCTGTATTTCATACGACTCAAGATCAACACGCTTGATCCCGACAAGAAATACATTGTCTGCTGCGATACCGGTCGCCGCAGTTCAGCCGGCGCCTATATCCTGTCCGAACGTGGCTACACGGCGTACGTATTGCGCGGCGGAATATCGAGCGAGCCGGCCTAGGTCCGACCTACTCCATCATGCCGCGGCGCTCGCACTGTGGCGCAAAGTCAACATTCGCCGCGTCGTCACTGGCGGACACGATGGCCGTTATTGAATTTTCTTGCAGATCTTCGATCAACGCCGGGTAGTCGCCGGCAAATTCGTCGTTCTGCATGATGTCCATAAGCCCGTCGCCCAGTCCGATCGGCAGACCGCTACCCTGCATGTACTGTTCAAACACGCCCATCATGCCGTCCATACCATCGCGCGCCTTGCGTCCGCCCGGAACCTCGTTGACGGGCACCATGACCACGCGGAAGCGCTCGGCTCCGTGCTGGTCACTGATGCTGTAGCGGCGCCCGTTGAAGTCACCCGCTGACGCGCTGCCATCGAGCAGTTCGAACGAATAGGACGGTGTTTCTGGCTGTTGCATGCCGGGAATGTCGAACGCACCCAGCATCTGCTTCATGCGATCAATATCGGCCTGCGACGCGCCACTCTGTTCCAATTGCTGGATAGCCATCTGTATCTGTCGATCCTTGTTCGACATGGCGGCGGCCATCTGTTGCTGGTGCTGGGCCATTTCCGGGCTGTTCATGAATCCCATCCCCGGTGGCGGCGCAGAATCCGCTGACAACACGCGGCAGATGTTGCCCTCGACGGACATGATTTCGCCCGGCTGCGGGTTGTAGATGATTGTGTCGCGAACATTACCCTTCGTGTATGTCACGGATGACGCCTGCATGCTGCCAGCGTCAGCCGTCGATACCGATGCGCCGTACCCACCTTCATCAATTCGCATGACACCGTCGGCGTTGATGTTGACCACGCTCCAGCGCGTCTTTGCGCCGTTCTCGGTGGTTTCACTGATTATTTGGCCGGCTAGAACATTGCCGCCTGCGAGCAGCAAGGCCAGTACGATAAGTTGCTTCATTCACCGCCTCCTCGGGTTCGACTATCTCCTGTCAATCCGAAAAGTATAGCAGCGAGAATTACATCGTATGTGTGGGCTTGTCGCCGCCGAGTGCGCCGGCGAGGTAGGTTTCTATCTTTTTCTGCGTATTGCCCTGATCCTGATCGGAAAACTGCACACCGATACCCGCCGTGCGCTTGCCTTGCGCGCCTTTCGGCGTCATCCAGATCACGGTGCCGGCAACCGGGATTTTCTCTTCCTCGCCCATGAGGTTGAGCAGCATGAAGACTTCGTCCCCGAGGCGGTAGGAGCTGTTGGTCGGAATGAACAGGCCGCCATTGATGACATAGGGCATATACGCCAGGTACAGGGCGCTCTTGTCCTTAATCGTCAGTGTCAGGAGTCCGGGTTTGCTCATTTCGCGTCTGCTCTCTTAAGGTCGTTCGTTAGCCAACTTCGCGGAGACCGCCTGCCCAGTCGATTAGCAGGCTTTCGAAGGTCAGCTGGACGTTCCAGGAGCCTCCGGGCTGTCCGCGCAGCCGGTTTATTATGTCTAGATAACAGAACAAATTTCGGCTGTCCATGCGGCGCAGCACAGAATTGTCGATTGCGAGCCCTTCGGCATGCCCGGCCCCGGCAGAACCTGCCAAAATCGCCAGTTTTACCTGTTGCGACAACCAGTTAAGCACTAACACCGGATCCAGCTTCGCCCATCGTGCAGCCACTTCAATAGGTGAACCGCGCCCCTGCCCCAGCGTTTGCAGGTCACGCGCCAGCGCGGCGTGGCTGTCAAGAACCTCGACCGCGCTCAGCGCACCGATTGGCGCTCCGCCTGCAGCCCTGAGCGCATCCAGCCAGGCCGCTCCGGGTTGGACCTGATCCAACCAGTTCAGGGCGACCGGTTCCGGCGGCGCAGCGAAGTCGATCCGCTGGCAACGGCTGAAAATGGTGGCAGGCAGCTTACCGACGCGATCGGCAACCAGGATCAGCAAGGTATCGCCGGGTGGCTCCTCGAGGGTCTTCAGCAGGCTGTTGGCCGCGCTGACGGTCATGTCGTTGGCCGGCTCGATTACGGCCACCTTGCCGCGTCCCTCGTAGCTTGTAAGGCTGAGCTCTGATACCAGCCCGCGCACCTGCTCAATGCCGATCGACCGCTTGTCCTCCGGAGTCCTCAACAGGCGGAAATCGGCGTGCTCAATCCAGTCAAATGGAAAGGCAGGTAGCAGTGTCATCGGGTCCGGCCTCAATTTCTGGCGCGCCATCCAGGCGGCCGCGGCGCGCTTGCCAACGCCGGTTGGACCAATCAACAGGACGGCGTGTGGAACGCGCCCCTGCGCGATCCGGTCCATCCAGCTCTTCGCGAGCTCGTTTTGCCAACCTAGTTCCATTTAATACAATACGTTACCGGAATTATCTAACTTGAATTCTCACTAATAAACCGCTGCATCAAAGCGCGAACCTGGTCCTTAACCGCTGCCAGTGGCTGCGTCGTATCAATAACAACGAAGCGCGCCGGTTCTGACGCTGCCAGGCCAAGGTAGCAATCCCGAACGCGCTCGAAGAACTCGAATTTCTCGCGCTCGAATCGGTCCGGGTTGCTGCGACTGGAGGCACGCGCCATGCCGACGTCGACGGGCGCATCCAGCAGGATCGTCAGGTCCGGCCAGTTATCCCCGTGCACCATGTCGGCCAGGTGATCGATATGTTCGGCTGGCAAGCCGCGTCCCGCGCCCTGGTACGCGCGGCTGGAATCGGTAAAGCGGTCGCTGACCACCCACGTGCCCTGCTCGAGCGCCGGCAGGATAACGTTGTTGACGTTGAGTGAGCGCGCGGCAAACATCAGCAGCACCTCTGCAACGGCGGGAATATCTTCGTCGCCACGGTCCTTCAGGATGTCCCGAATATCCTCAGCGAGCGGCGTGCCTCCGGGCTCGCGCGTCGTCAGCACCTCGTAACCGGCCTCACGCAGCGTTTCCACGACGACCTCGATGTTGCTGGACTTGCCAACACCCTCAATCCCTTCAACGCTGATGAATCTTCCTCGTGGCATGCGATCAGGGTCCCTTAGATCGATCTATTTTGGATCGATTTATTCTAAGTTGCCGCAGGTATTCGGCAACGGCAGCGTCATGCTCGGCTTTCGTCGTGGAAAATTTGTGGCTGCCGTCCGGCAATCCGGTTGCCACGAAGTACAGCTCGGTGCCATCGGCGGGATTCAACACCGCGTTGATTGCTGCGCGTCCCGGCATCGCAATCGGCGTTGGCGGTAAGCCGTGACGCGTGTACGTGTTGTACGGCGTGTCGGTGCGCAAATCCTTACGCGTCAGGTTGCCATTAAATGACGGGCCTATGCCATAAATGACGGTCGGGTCCATTTGTAATCGCATGCGTTGCTCGATCCTGCGCGCAAGGACACCGGCAATCAGCGGTCGCTCATCGGCGCGCGCGGTTTCTTTCTCAACGATAGACGCAAGGATCAGGGCTTCGTAAGGCGAGTCCACGGGTGTCTCGGCACTGCGAACCTGCCACTCTTCGTCGAGCGTCGATTGCATCAGGTCAAATGCCTGGCGCAGCAGTTGGCGGTCGGTTGTGCCGCCTGGAAAACGATAGGTTTCGGGGAGAAACAAACCTTCCGGATGCGTGGTTT
Organism: Pseudomonadota bacterium; assembly: GCA_038533035.1. Classification (GTDB taxonomy): domain Bacteria; phylum Pseudomonadota; class Gammaproteobacteria; order Steroidobacterales; family Woeseiaceae; genus UBA1847. The sequence continues at coordinate 396 of JBCAZN010000223.1, read as the reverse complement.
CAGCGCCGAGCGATTCCAGCAACGCCGGCCAGTCTTCGTTGGTCATGGAGGCCTGGATCGTTTCACTGGCGTGCATCGCGGCCAACAGTTCACGGTGATTCCAGCCTTCGACGATTGTGAACGAATGCAGGCGCACGTCGCCGGAGGTGAATTTTGCCAGTGCCTGCAATGGCGTGGTGCCGGCGGCGAGCTGGTATTCGCCCGCCTGGATGTCGCCGCCCTGCTCGGTGTAACGAACATACAGCTTGAACCAGCGGTCCTCCTCGATAGCGCCCGCGCTGATCAGGTCGTTGGCGACTCTCGTAAACGAACTGCCCGGCGGGATTTTGAACTCGAGCCCTTCATCGGTTAACAATTTCATGCAGACGCCCATGCAAATTGCCGATGAAGGGCTCG
>JBCAZN010000222.1:0-5031 GCA_038533035.1 Pseudomonadota bacterium | reverse complement strand
CGTTGATGGACGGCACAATGCGCCTGAATGCGGCGGCCTACTTTAATGACTACGAAGGTCTTACGACGTCGTCGTTCGTTGCACAGGGCCAGACGATTGTTGCGCAGACATCGGTCGGCGGCACGATGGAGTCAACCGGGCTCGAAATTGAAATGTCGTGGCTGCCGACGGACGAGATGACGGTCAAGGCTGGCGTCGCGTTCAACAACTCAGAGCTGAAAAACTTTGGCCGCAGCGTTCTGAACCGGGTCTTCCAATCGGGTGGCGATCAGGAAATCGGAACAGCAGATCCGTGTGACCAGACGTGCTCGCAGGTTTACATTCTGGATGGCAAGGACGCGAGATTCTCTCCGGACTTCACGCTGTCGCTCGATATGAGTTACGAATTCGAGATGGGAAGTGGCAGCCTGACTCCGGGTATCTACCTGTATGCGTCTGATGGCTACAAGACCACCAACATCGAGTACTTCTTTACGAAACAGGATCCGTTCATGACGATGGATCTGCGGGCTGCATGGCAATCCAGCGAAAGCGACTGGTCAATTCAGGGCTACATCCTGAATGCTACTGACCAGATCGTTCAGGTGGGTGGTGACCAGTACAGCCAGGGCCGAGCGGTCGCGGACTTTAATAATCCGCGAACGTACGGCGTGCGGTTCAGCTACAACTTCTGATCCCCCGTCAGGCAAGTGGGCGACAGCGTTCGCCCTGGTTGTTGAAAGCCTCGCCCTGTGCGAGGCTTTCTTTTCAGCGGAGTCGTATAAAAGAAGAATATGTCGGATGCCGTGATGCAACTGCTTGAGAGTGGCTATCAGGCGCAGCAGTCGGGTGATGCTGCGACTGCGGAAGCGCGCTACCAGGAGGTGCTCAAGCGCGAGCCGCAAAATGTGCACGCGCTAAATCTAATGGGCATGTTGTGCGTAAATAATTTTCGTGCGCCGGAAGCCGTCAAATTTATTTCGAACGCGCTGCAGCAAGTCCCCGACAATCCACAATCGCATACCAATCTCGGTCTCGCGTACAAAGATATTGGCGAGCCGCAAAAGGCGATCGATCACTTTCGCCGCTCGATCGAGCTCGATGCCAGCAATCCCGATGTTTACAACAATCTGGGAAATGTCCTGCGAGTTGTCGACCGACCCAAAGAAGCGATTACGGAGTACGAGCGTGCGTTAAAGATGCATCCGACATTCGCGGAGTGCTGGAGTAATTTGTCGGCTGCTCTAAATGAGTCAGGCCAGCAAGAGCGGGCGCTCACGGCCGCCAGCAGAGCGATCGAGCTCGATCCAGACCTCGCGCAGGCCTACAACAATCGTGGTGACATTCATCTGGAACTTGCCCAGTACGAGCAGGCCATCGCTGAATACAAGCGCGCTGTCGAGCTGAGCCCCAAGTATGTTGCGGCACTGCTCAATATGGCACGCACCCAGCGCGATATGGATGATCCCGACGCGGCGCGTCAGACATTAAAACTGGCGATCGAAATTGAGCCGAACAACCCCGAAGCCTTTCTTGTTGAGGGAGTGCTTAACGAGCAGATTGGTGACCGCAGCGCCGCAGCAGAAAGTTTTAAAAAGTCGATAGCGCAACTGCCGGAAATGACGGTCGCGCACTATTACCTGTCGCAAATCAAAGGCCGAAAGGGTACTGACGACGAGTTTGCGGCCATGCGCGAGCTCGCCAAACGCCAGGACCTGACGCCGAAAGCCAGAACGTACCTGGAGTTCGGCTTGTTTCGTGCGTATGACCAGCGCGGTATGTACGACGAAGCATACGCTCACCTCGCCACCGGTAACGCCATCAAAGCCGAGACCTCGCCTTACGACGATGAGGATACGGCCGAGTACATCGAGTCTATTCTGGAGTGCGCACGGTCTGCGCGCGACAAACATGGTGCATCTCCAGGGCTGATCGATCCACGCCCTGTGTTTGTGCTCGGCATGCCGCGCTCAGGCACCAGCCTGACGGAACAGATACTCGCGAGCCACAGCGAGGTTGCGGGAGCCGGTGAGCTCAGCTACGCATACGACACGGCTCATTCGATACGCAAGATGGTCAATGAAAAGTTTCCGGACAACATGAAACTGCTGTCGGCTGAGCAATTCGCTGAACTTGGTGATCGTTACCTGAGCCGACATTCAGAACAGAGTCTTGCTGCGCGTTTTGTTGTCGATAAGACGCCACTCAATTTTCAGTACATCGGCATGTTGGCCCTGGCTCTGCCACAGGCGAGATTCATTCACTGCCACCGGGATCCCGTTGCGAACTGTTTTTCGATTCATCGCATGCCGTTCGATGACAAGCAAACTTACGCACACAACCTGGAATCGCTCGGTACTTATTACTCGCGATACTGGAACCTGATGCTGGCGTGGCACGACATGTTTCCGGGCAGAATTCTCGACTGTCGCTACGAGGATACCGTCGACGATATCGAGTCGCAGAGCCGGCGCATTCTCGACTTTCTGGATCTCGAGTTCGAAGAGCAGGTGCTCGAGTTTCATAAAACCAAGCGGATCGTCAAAACACCGAGCGCGAGCCAGGTGCGACAGCCAATCTACAAGGACTCCGTCGCCGCCTGGAAGCACTATGAGAAACATCTGCAACCACTGATCCAGAGCCTGACGGTGAAACCATGAAAGATTTCGGCACCTTGAACTGGGCGATCCTGATTGCCTACATCCTCGGTAACATCGCGCTCGGATTTTTCCTGAGCAAGAAAGTACATACCGCGAATGACTACTACCTCGGCGACCGGACAACGCCATGGTGGGCGATTGGTATTTCGGTTGTCGCGACGTATATCGGCGCGCTGACGTTCCTGGGCGGGCCAGCGTGGTCTTATGTTGATGGCTTCTCGGTTATCTTCATTCACATCAACTACCCGATTGCGATCGTTGTGGTGATCACGGTTTTCCTGCCGTTCTTTTACAACAGCGGCGTAGCTTCAATCTTCGATTACCTCGAGCGCCGCTTCGGGCTCGCGTCGCGGACGATCATGTCGGGTGTATTTTTGTTCGGCAACATCGCGTACTCGGGAATCATGCTGTACACAACGGCGCTGGTGCTGGAGTTCATAACCGGTGTCGATGTGGTTACGGCCATCATGATCGTCGCCATCGTCGCGGTGACCTACACCATGCTTGGCGGTATTGCGGCCGTAATCTGGACCGACGTCATTCAGACCGTAATTCTGTTTACCGGCGCGTTGATCACGCTGTTTCTCCTGATAAACGCGCTGCCGGACGGTTTCCTCGGGACGCTGTCTCAACTTAAGGAGATCGGCAAGACCGAACCGTTTGAATATTCGTTGGACCCGTCGAAGGTCGGGACGATATGGACCGGCATTATTGCGATGTCGATCTATCATGTTGTCGTCTACGGCGTAAACCAGATGATGGTGCAGCGCACGCTCACGGCGAAAACGCTCGGCGATGCCAAGAAGGCGTACATCTTCATGGGTTACGTGGCGTTTTTCGTATTCGTCCTGTTCTTCGGGCTCGGCGTGCTGTTCTACAGCTACTACGACGGCCGCGAATTCGAAAACGGCAATCTGATCGTGCTCGAGTTCGTGTCGTCGATGGGCTTCCCGGGACTGATGGGTATTGTCACCGCAGCGATCGTCGCCGCGGCAATGTCCAGTCTCGATTCAAGTTTGAACTCGATGGCCACGGTAACCACCATCGACTTCTACCAAAAGTTTTTCAAGCGTGACGAGTCGCCGCAGCACTACCTGAAAGCGTCGCGCTGGTTCACGCTATTCTGGGCCGTGTTCACGGTGGTACCAGCGATGATGTTTATCGCAAGCGACGGTTCTGTTATTGAGATCCTGAGCAAGGTCGGATCATTCTTTGTTGGCGCCAAGCTTGCGATGTTTGGCCTCGGATTTTTCTCGAAGCACACGTCCGAACGCGGGCTTATTATCGGCGTCGTCGCCGGCTTCCTGAGTCTCTGGTACGTCGAATACAACATGGATATCGCATGGCCGTGGTATTGCGCGCTCGGCGGCATCGTCAGCATTGTGGTTGCGTGGGTAGCCAGTGTGCTGCTCGACGGCTTCTCGGATGAATACGATGCCTACACAGTGAAAGGGCAGCTTCGTGACCACGAGCAAAAGGGGTTACCAATGAAGCAGGATGGCTGGTACGTCGTGGCCGGAAAAATAGACAAGGCCAGCTACGGCCTGCTCGCGTTCTTCCTGTTCTGCGTCGCCGGCCTCTGGGTAGGGCACTCGTTGATCTAGGCGCCGATGCGGTGAATTTCGCGGTAGCGTTTCAAGACGTCAACGCCAAGCAGTCGCAGGTAGTGAAGCAAATCGATGAAGACCCAGTTCTCTGCGAGCTTCTCACCATCGCGCCGATAGATATCGACCACGCGCATTTCAGTTTGTGTGTCTGAAGCCGGCATACCGAGGAAACCATCACCCTGGTTCATGCGCAGGTTCGGCCACCCGAACCAGCCACCGTAAGCACCCTCGGAATGTTCGAGGATGTGCCCGTTGAAATCGATGTTCTTTAGACCATCCTGGAAGGGGCCCTGGTGTTGCTCCTGGTATCGTTCGGTGGTGTAGGTGGCTCCGATACCGCTCGGCCCGAACCACAGCATGTCGTCGTGCCAGGTCTGCTTCAAAACATCCTGAGACGACTCCATCCCGTCGCCGACGAGGTCGTTGCACATTGTCATGATCAGGTCGAGCGTTTTCTGTGATTCGTTCTCCGCTTGCGGCTCGAGCAAGACGCCGTCGGCGGTGCGCGGCCCGGGGTTCACGATCTCCGCGCCAGTCTGTAAGCCAAACGGGTTGTAGCCCGATTGCTTCATGACGCTGATAATGTCCACCCAGAGCGCCGACTCGGTGACCTTGCCGCCTGCGACGCGATGGAACTCACAGTACGGGATCAGTGCAATTTTGTGTGTGGGACGAATATCGAGCCATGGCTTATCAAACAGGCCAAGAAACTTGCCCATGCTCGTCACCCACATGTCGCCGGCGATAAGGTTGGATCCGGCCACCAATAAGAAAATCGACGTACT
>JBCAZN010000221.1:0-5032 GCA_038533035.1 Pseudomonadota bacterium | reverse complement strand
GACGGGCAGCTGTTTGAGATAGGCGATGGCTGAATCGCCGGTACCGAAATCGTCGATCGATAGCTTGACGCCGAGATCTTTGAGCTCTTCCAGCTGAGCGACAACATCAAAGTCACCTGACAGTACGCCGCGCTCACTAATTTCAAGCTCCAACTCACTTGGCTCGAGCTCCGTTTTCTGCAAGATCCTTTTCACGGTCGCGATAAAGCCGGCATTCATTAACTGTGCTCTAGCCACATTGACGCAAATATGGGAAAGCGTCGATCCTGCATCGCGCCACTGCGCAAACTGCCGACAGGCATGCTCCAGCACATATTCGCCCGTCCGCAACATCAGCCCCGAATCTTCGGCAACCGCGATAAATTCTTCCGGTGCAATATACGAATCGTCGGCCTGCTTCCATCGCAATAGCGCCTCAACCGTGTGTGTCACGCCGGTCTTGACGTCCACAATCGGCTGGTAAACCAGGGACAGTTCGGAGTGGTCAAGCGCTTCGTGCAGCATGTGCTCAATCTTGAGCTTGCGCGCCGCGGCGCGATCCGTTTCGGAACAATAGAATCGGAAACCGCCGCCGCGACTTTGCGCATCGCGCATCGCGTTGTCGGCACGCTGCAGAAGTTGATCAACATCGTCGGCATCCTGCGGGTATTCAGCAATACCGATACTTGCCGACAAATGCACGACCTGTCCCATGACCTGCATCGGCTTCGAGAGCTCGTCCAATAGCTGCTGCTGTAGCGATAGTGACTCATCGCTGTTCGCCGTGATCATCAAACCGAAACGGAACGAATCCAGACTGCCAATAGCTGCCGTCCGCAAACTGCCCTCAGCGGTATCCAGCGTGATGCTGGTCTCACTCAGGCACTTGCCGAGTTTGCGCCCGATTTCTGTCAATACCCGGTCTGCCTGTTGCTGGCCCATGGCCTCCACAACCAGGCGGAAACGGGAGAAACCCACGACGAAAACGGCGAGTCGTTTGCCGCCGCGTTCACAGGTGCGCATTGCGCGTCGCAGCAAGTCCACGAACTTCGATTTATTCGGTAACCCGGTAACGGGCTCAAACTGCTCCTGGCTACGCAGGCGCTCACGAGCGACGTTGGCCAGTTCGAGCGCATCTTCGAGCGCACTGTTCGCCTCCGCGAGGCCCAGGTCGCGATTCTTGATTTGCAGAGCATGTAACGCACGCGCCGCAATTGACTGCCAGTTGTATGGCTTGCGCGCGATGTCAAAAACATTGGCGTCCAGTGCTGCTTTGATTTCATTATTGCTTGCACATAGCGCAATGACGCGAGACTGCACGTCGGCAGCGTCCTGCAACGCATTCATGACTCGCAGGCTTTTGTCCACCATCAGCGCCGTATCAACAATGATTACGTCCGGCTGCGTGGACCGTGCGATTTCCAGCGCATTTGCAGGGTCCGATGCGGCGGTCACCCGCAGTCCTGACTGGCCCAGCCACCGTGGCGCCCAACGCTTGGAATCCGCGTCCCGGCAAAGCAAAAGTGCTGTGCCACCCGGTTCGTCGAACGCGTCGCCGAGCGTATCCGGCGGCAATGAAAGCTGCTTGATGGCGGTCGTCAGATCAGCAACTGCTGCATTCTTAAGGTCGCGGTCAGAGTCTGTCACGATGACTCTCTAACTCGTTGTCGACTTGGGCGCTCGCCTGCAAGTACTGCAGTGTTTCGCTCCCGGTCATCGGTGTACTCATCAGGAAACCCTGTAAGAAGCGAAAGCCCAGACTTGTTAACACATCGGCTTGCTGTTGTGTTTCGATCCCCTCAGCAATGACATCGAGGCCAAGCGTCGCCGCCATATGCAAAGCCGCCGCACAGGCCGCACGGTCACGCTCGTTGTTCTCAACGTTGGCGATTAGTGAATTGTCAATCTTGATAGCATCGATCGGGCTCTGTGACAGGTTCGCCAACGAGCACGTTCCGACGCCGTAGTCATCGACAACCAGGCGAACACCCAACGACTTCAGTCGATTGCAAATAGCGAAACCGGACTGTGCATCGCGCGACAGAATGTGTTCTTTAATCTCAATATCCAGGTCAGCCGGATCTGTATTGGTGTCTGTCAGGGTTGCTTGAATATTTTCGACAACGCCCTCGCTGACCAGCTCCTGCGGCGACAGGTTGACGGCCACCCGAATAGCGGAATGGCCGGCTGCTTGCCAGGACTTCAGTTGTTCGCAGGCGCTTTGTAACACCCAGCGTCCAATCGGTACGATTAGACCGGTGCGCTCCGCGACTCGAACTATTTTCCGGGTTGGTTGGGTACCAAGTACGGCGTCAGGCCAACGCAACAATGCCTCCATGACTTGCGGCGCCCTCGACTCGGCGTCGACGATCGGCAAATAGTTCAGGTCATAGTCACCGTTCTGCAAGGCAGACTTTAGCTCCGCTTCCAGATCGGTGCGCTGTAGCGTACGGAGTCGAACGGTTCCGGAGTGAAACTTGACTGACGTGCTGGCGCCGCTGCGCGCATCTTCGGTTGCAGCAATAGCGTTTTCGTACAGCGCCAAAGCATCGGTGCCATCTTGCGGGAACAGCGAAATTCCTGCACAGACATGTACTGTCAGCGTCCTGTTTGCGACGTTTACCGGCTCCCGCAGGTCCGCAACCAGACGTTCCGCTACTGCCTCTGCATCTTCACCACTTTCAATACTGGGTAACACAACACAAAACTGTCTGAAGTTGTTCCGGCAAACTACCGAGTAGCGCTCATAGTCCGTTGCATCGTCCACGTTTGAGCCGCGAAGATGCGATTTCAGACGCTCGGCCAGCTGCGCCATGACTTCGTCCTGCTGACCGGAACTCAATGCATAACCGTAGTCATCAAAGTGACCGATGTGAATACAGATAAGCGCTGACCGGCCTTCCTTGAGGCGCTGCATGTCGGTGATTTTCTGTAACTCGGCAAACAGGAACTCCCGATTGGGCAGGCCGGTAGCATCGTCGGTAAAGGCCAGGCGATGGTTTCGCATCTGCGCCTGCTTCTGTGCAGTCAGATCACGGACGATCATCAAAACGCGATCAGGGCCCTGTGGAACGAAAATAAATTCTCGCACTCGACCTTCTGCATCGTTGGTGTCCAGGCTGCAGGACTCGCGGCTTCGTATTGAGCGGCGCAACATGCAGCGAATCTGTTCAGCATCCGCTTCGTTCCAGAGCGTGTCGATCGACAGGTCATCCGGGTTCTCGGCGAACTCGTCATGCATGGGCTGCGGCGCTTCGACCACACTACAGACCTTGCCGCCCTGCGAAACGGTCAGGATCAAACTGCTGCCATCAGGGTCGTCAACTTCAGCGGGATTTGTGGTCGTGTCGCTCAAATACTTTGAGCCTTTACCTCGGATCAGGCGTCCGATTATTGCCACGGTTGGTGCGTTAGGTCATATATATCTGTCGGTTATGAGACATGGGTCAAATTTTGCTCCGATACCGCGGAATTCGGCGGTTTTGGGGGCTCAATCTGGTGCTCCCATGGCGGCAAAAAAGCCACGGTATTAAGTTCCGAGCAAGCTTCGTATCCGCGGTTTTGTGGTTCGCAGAAAGCTTTAAAGATTCCTGTCGCTGCGCCGATACATTCCTGGACAAGTGGAATTGCGCCACAGGGATGTGATGTCAGTAATTGCTAGCCTGCAGAACCTGGTTGGCTTTGCTCGAATACGGACTTCGAGTACGCCTGCGCCAGGACTCAAGCCTCATGCGACTGTAGATGTTGATGCACGCATTGAAGCTCTGCGTGCGCGCACCCAACTGCTACGTCTGTATCGCAGCCTGGAGTCTCTGGCGGAGGCATCTGGCGTACGCACAAGTCTCAATTTTGGCCCGGCCTCGGCGCGATCTGACGGTGGCCTGTCACTCGATCTTACGCAGACTGCCGCAAGTCTCTCATCGAGCGACGAAATCAACAACGCGCCAATGTCCTTTTCGCCGTTCGGTCCGGACTGGGACGGTGCCTCGACAGCACCGATTACCATCGGCGGCGAATATGATGGCAGCCATGGCAGTGGCGATCTCTTTTTCGAAGTGCGCTGGGCGGGCACCCGGGGTGAAGATGATCTCAGGATTCGTGTCGAAGACCCGGATGGCAACCGCATTCGCAATGTCACGATACGTACGAATCACGCGCTGGACCGCCAGTACGACTTGCGCAACGGTCTGTACCTCACGCTCGGCGATGGCGACCTGATCAATCGCGACACAACGCGCATCCAGATCAGAGACGACCTCGGCGCGACCGTGAACCCCGATAACCCGCTCGGCGGAATTCGTAACAGCAATCCCAATCTGCAGTTCGGCGGGCCATCGATCGTTGACGGCCAGTTCACGATCAACGGCGAAACAATTTCTGTGGCGACGACCGATTCGGTCAACGATGTCATCAATCGTATTAACCAGTCTGCTGCCGGCGTCTCGGCGACCTTCAATGCAGCTTCCGACAGCATCGACTTTGCCAACAATACGCTGGGTTCTTCGGGTGTCATCGATCTGCAGGGAGATACATCCAACTTTTTAGCCGCGACAAAACTCGATAGCACAAACGTGGTTGCCGGCATTGATCCGGAAACCGCGATAGCGATGGACCAGGTTGCCGCTTTCTCGAGCGTGCGTAGCGGCAACATCGTGATCAACAACACGCAGATCGCTGTCGACACATCGGTTGACAGCCTCGACGCCGTGATTGATCGCATCAACGCCTCAGAGGCAGGGGTGACCGCATCCTTCGACACCGCCACGCAACAGTTCCGGCTCGAAACGCGCGGTCAGAACCAGCGCCTGGCTGTGGATGGCAATGCAACTGGGCTGTTTGCAGCGCTCAATCTTCTGGAGAACAACGACTACTCGGCTGCCAATGGCCGAGGCTTCTCGAGGCAACGCTCGTACCAGATAGCAAACTCGTTCACGGACGTCTTTGCACACCTGAATGATGTCTTCAAGGGTTCGAGCGCTGTCAGTGCGCCGCTCGGCTCGGCTTTACGAGGTGCATTGGGCGAAAATTATGGACGCGAAACCTTTGGCTTAAC
>JBCAZN010000220.1:0-5043 GCA_038533035.1 Pseudomonadota bacterium | reverse complement strand
AGCGATCGAGTTCTTCGTCAGTCAGGTCGGTCATTTCACGCGCCACATCCTTGACCGGGCGACCTTGTGCGTACGCCGCCTTCGCCACTTTCGCGCCCAGCTCGTAGCCGATGACCGGGTTCAACGCGGTAACGAGAATCGGGTTGCGATCCAGGGCGCGGTTGATGTTGTCAGTGTTGACCGACCTGACTGACGAAGAACTCGATCGCTTGCTCGATCCGGCAGCGCTGACCGAGGGCGGAATCAAGCACTGAGCGCGCCATGACGCCCGATCAAATCCGGCGCCTGTTCGCAGGCACGACGCTCGAAGACGCCACGGCAGGCATGGTACTGCCGCCTGGCAGCGACGAGTGGCCGCAGGAATGGCTCGACCTGGTTGAGGGCGAGCTGCGCCAGGCCGGCGTTCTCGTACCGTTACTGCAGCGAGACGAGGGTCTCACGGTCCTCTTGACGCAGCGCTCGGCGCACCTCAAACACCACGCCAGCCAGGTCAGTTTCCCCGGTGGCAGCCAGGAGTCGCAGGATGCCAGTATCGAGGCCACCGCGCTGCGCGAAACTCACGAAGAAGTCGGCATTTCGCCGCATTTCGTGACTGTTGCCGGCTATATGCCGACGATGCCGACAATTACCGGCTACGCGGTCACGCCGATTATTGGCGTGCTCGAAAATCCGCCTGAGCTGGTCATTGATCGCTCCGAAGTGGATTATGCCTTCGAGGTACCGCTGGAGTTTCTGCTGGATTCCCGCAACGACCGGGCCGTCGAACGCAACGTTTTTGGCAAAAACTACGTGCTGACGGAATTCCACTGGGAGGGGCAGCGCATCTGGGGTGCCACCGCGTACATGATTCTGGCCTTTAGAGAACTAGTTTTAAATCAATAAAATATGGCAGATATAGAGAAATTACTGGAAGTCATGTCGCGGTTGCGCGATCCCGAAAAGGGCTGTCCATGGGATGTCGAGCAGGATTTCTCGAGCATTGCGCCGTACACGATTGAGGAAGCCTACGAAGTCGCGGATGCTATTGAGCGCGAGGCAATGGACGAGCTTCAGGACGAACTCGGTGATTTGCTGTTCCAGGTGGTTTTTCATGCGCAAATGGCCGCGGAAGCCGGCCTGTTCACGTTCGAGGATGTCGCTGCGGGCATCGCCGAAAAGATGATTCGTCGCCATCCACATGTGTTCGAGGACGCCGCCGACTGTACACCGGCCGCTGTTAAGGAGAACTGGGAGCGTATCAAGGCCGAGGAACGCTCGACCAAGGCGGATGACAGCGCGCTGGCCGGCGTGACGCGGGCCCTGCCGGCGCTGAAACGGGCCGAAAAGCTCGGCAAACGAGCGAGCCGCGTCGGTTTTGACTGGCCCGATCGTATCGGGGTCCGTGAGAAGATCCACGAAGAGCTGGATGAGCTTGAGGAAGCCGTTGGCTCACGGCGGCCCGAGGACGTGGAGGCCGAATTCGGAGATCTCTTGTTCGCGATTGTGAATCTCGCCCGGCACCTCGATGTCGACCCGGAAAAGGCGCTAACCGGTGCCAATTACAAGTTTGAGCGCCGCTTTCGCGAGATGGAGTCGAAAATCGTGGATTCCGGCAAACGCCTGAACGACTTCAGCCTCGAATCCCTTGACCGGCGCTGGCGCAAGGCCAAGAAAGTCGTCGGCTAGCGTTCAGTCTAGGTTCATTGCAGTCCACCTATTCTTGTCCCCAGGCTGGCAAAGGGCCAGTCATCATCGACTAAGGACAGGACAATGATTAACAAGACAAGACTCGCAGCAATGGCGTCTGCAGCGATTTTGTTCTCAGGGCCAGCCCTGGCGGATCGCGCAATGTATGACTATGCCAAGGTAATCTCGGCCCAGCCGCTGGTTCGCTACGTGACGGTGACGACCCCGGTGCGTGAGTGCTGGGAAGAAATGCAGTATTACTCGGTCGACACACGACCACACAACGGCGGCGGCAGTACGCTGCTCGGCGCGGTTATAGGTGGCGCTATCGGGCACCAGTTTGGCAGCGGCCGCGGCAATGACGCGGCTACCGTCGCTGGCGCGCTGATTGGTGCGGCAGTGGGTGGCGATGCCGCACGCAAACGTAACGCGGGCTACGGCGTCGAAACCCATGCGCGCCCCGTCAAGCGTTGCGAGACGCGCTACAAGAAGCGCCAGGAAGAACGTATTGACGGCTACCGCGTGACCTATCGTTACAACGGCCAGAAATACGTGACCGAGATGCCGTACGACCCGGGTAACCGTATGCGGGTTCGTGTTGACATTCGGCCTGCCGGATAATTGGTCAGGAATTTCGTAAGGACTTGATGTGACACGCTTCATTGCAATCAATGACCGCAAATACGACACTTGGCGCATGCGTATCGTACTGGCATTCCTGAGTGTCGCGGCCCTGGCAGCAACGCCTGGAACAGCTGCCGCGTTCGATCTCGAAGAGACGCTGCGCGAGCAGCATGTCCAGTACGTGGCCGCAGACGAATTGCGGGTTGCGCAGTCGGGCGGCAAATCGCTCGACCAGGCAATCGCCGAGATCAGGCGCCGGACGGGCGGCAAGGTCGTCAGTGCCGAAACGCGGGTGCAGGGCGGTCGCGAAGTTCATCTCATCAAGGTTCTCACCAAGGATGGCAGGGTCAAAACACACCGGGTAAACGGCAAGCGCCGCTAGACCTCGGCCCGACGAAGGGAGGGAATCATGCGAATACTGGTCATTGAAGATGATGCAACGCTGCGCGAATCCCTCGCGCAGAAGCTCACGGATGCGGGCTTTGCGGTTGAGCAGGCCGCCGACGGTAAAGAAGGTCTCTACTTCGCCGAGGAATACCCGATCGACCTCGCGATTATCGATCTCGGGCTGCCGGAAATGTCCGGCCTCGAAATCATCCGCACCGTTCGTGGCAACGGCAAGTCCTACCCGATCCTGATTCTGACCGCGCGCGATCGCTGGCAGGACAAGGTGGATGGTCTCAGCGCCGGCGCCGACGACTACGTCGTAAAACCGTTTCATTTCGAAGAGGTTGAGGCACGCGTAAATGCGTTGCTGCGGCGCAGCGGTGGCTGGGCGTCGTCGCAACTCGACGCCGGCCCGGTTTCGCTCGACATGTCGCGCCAGGAGCTGTCGGTCGACGGCAACGTTATCGATCTCACGAGCTTCGAGTACAAGATTATCGAGTACCTCATGGTGCGCGCAGGGCAGGTCATTTCCAAAACCGAGCTGACCGACCGACTCTACGACCAGGATTTTGAGCGCGACAGCAACGTGATCGAGGTGTTCATCGGTCGTTTGCGCAAAAAGATGGATCCCGAAAATTCGCTGAAGCCCATCGAAACGCTGCGTGGTCGCGGCTATCGCTTCGCGCTGGAACGCAACCAGGAAGCCTCACTCGCGCATGTAATCCCTAAACAGCCGGTTGTTGATTTCGGTCAGCGTGCTGCTGCTGGTGTTCTTCGGCGTCACAATCGCCGTTCTTGATTCCGCGTTTACGCGCGCGGGTGAACAATCACAGCGCGATATTCTCGATGGCCACCTGGTCGGCTTACTGGCCGCTGCGGAAGAAAACGACAACAACGAACTCGTTCTGCCCGATTTCAGGTTGAGGGAACCGCGCTTCGATCAGATCGGTTCAGGTCTTTACGGCGAACTCAGGAACGGTGAGGGCGACGTATTGTGGCGCTCTGAATCGGCGCTCGGGCTCGAGATTCCGGTTGACGTTTTTCCTGAACTGGGTGTGCATTTATTCCAACGAGAAACGTTGCCGGACGGAACGCCGTTGCTGACCTTGAGTCTCGCGGTCGAATGGGAATTCGACAACGAGAGCACCGGCACCTACCTGTTCAAGGTGGCCGAAAGTCTCGATTCCTTCAACGCGCAGATTGCACGATTCCGCGGCCAGCTGTTTAGCTGGTTTGCCGTGGTTGCGCTCATCATGTTGCTTGCGTTGTCCTTCCTGTTGCGCGGTCTCATGAAACCGCTGCGCCAGATCGAAACGGAAATTGGCGAGATCGAAGAGGGCAATCGCGTGTCGCTGTCCGATCGTTTCCCGACCGAACTGACGGGCGTTGCGCGCAACATGAACCTGCTGATCGATTCGGAACGGGCACGTTCGGATCGCTATCGCTACACGCTCGACAATCTCGCGCACAGCCTTAAAACGCCGCTCGCGGCAATGCGCGCGCTGCTCAACGACCATCGTAAAGAGCAGTTTGACGACCGCTTTAACGAGCAGATCGATCGCATGGACGAAATCGTGCGCTACCAGTTGCGCAAGCCGGCCGCTTCGGTGGCAGACAACCTGGTGTTGACGCCGGTGCCCGTCGAGAAAGAAGTCGCGCGCCTGATCGACGGGCTGCGCAAGGTCTATCATGACAAGGCGCCCGAGTTTGATGTTCGTATCGAAAAGAACATGCAATTCCGCGGCGACACGGGCGACTTTCTCGAGGTTGCGGGCAACCTGCTCGACAACGCCTGCAAGTGGTGTAAAAACAAGGTTCGCATCAGTGTGGTGCCGTCGGTTTCCGCGCGCGCGATCGCGAGCGGTATGGTGCTGTCCGTAAGCGATGATGGACCTGGCATACCAAAGGAAGCGGCCGACGCATTGTTGAAGCGCGGCATGCGGCTCGACGAGACCACGCCAGGGCATGGCATTGGCCTTGCTATCGTCAAGGACATTGCACAATCGTACGGCGGCGAGCTGACCATTCAGCCATCCGACCTCGGCGGTGCAGAGATCACCGTACTTATTCCGCCGGTAACATCGGCCGCGAAGGAATAGCCAACGCGCTGGCGGCGCGCTAAGGTCGCAGCATGTTTATTCGTTTTATTACGACGGGCGGCACGATCGACAAGATCTACTTCGATGCCCTGAGCCAGTTTGAAGTCGGCGAATCCGTAGTCCAGCACATTCTGACCGACGGGCTTGTCGACTTTGAGTACGACGTGGTGCCGATGTTCCAGAAGGACAGCCTGGAAATCACCGACGCCGACCGCGACAAACTGCGCGACTACATTGCGTCTGATGACGTAGTGCGTTGCGTCATCAG
>JBCAZN010000219.1:0-5113 GCA_038533035.1 Pseudomonadota bacterium | reverse complement strand
TGAGTCGATCGATGCGGGCCGCTTCTGCAAATACGGCATCCACGAGTTCACTGCCCGAATCCGCGTCGTCACTCCAGAACCAGACACTGACCTCGGTGCCCATCATTGGCCGAGCATCACCGACCCACTCCGCCACAGCGACCGGGGGGACGAGCAACATCAAGAACGTCGCTAGTACTGCGCCATACGGAAGGTTATGCTTGGCGCCACAAATTATGTAGAAGGAGCTAAACAGTGGAATTCCTGATACTGCTCGGCATTCTCGCCGCACTGGTTTTCTGGGTGGTTGGTATATACAACCGCCTCATTAATGAACGCAATCGTGTTCGCAATGCGTTCGCCCAAATCGATGTGCAACTGACGCGTCGTTATGACCTGATCCCGAATCTCGTCGAAGCCGTTAAAGGCTACATGAAACACGAGCGCGAAACCCTCGAGGCCGTCATAAAAGCGCGCAACGCCGCATCGTCAGCGCTCGACGCCGCCAAGGCCGATCCCGCCAGCGCGGCGGCCATCCAGGAACTCGGCGCCTCGGAAGGCGCACTCGGTGCCGTGCTGGGTCGCCTGTTTGCACTGTCGGAAGCTTATCCTGATCTCAAGGCGAATCAAAATATGCTGGAGTTCCAGGAAGAACTGGCAACCACGGAGAACAAGGTTGCGTTCGCCCGCCAGGCATTTAATGACGCTGTCATGGTGTACAACAATACGGCGGAGAACTTCCCGAATAACCTGATCGCCAATACCTTCAATTTTGAACTGGCGAGCTTCCTCGAGATCGAATCAGAGGAAATACGCCAGGCGCCGGAAGTTTCTTTCACGTAAATCGTCGCCCATCTGTTACAGATAGCGACCCGTGAACTTCTTCACTGCACAGGACCAGGCCCGTCGCAACTCGCGGCGCCTGGTCATTGCGTACCTGCTCGCGACCATCCTGATTGTATTCGGCGTGACAGCGATCGTCGGTCTGGCAATGTATTTTGCAACGTCGGACACCTACTACGGCTATACGCCGGCAGGCTTTGTTCGTGAGCATGCCGGTTTGCTGGCCGGTGTGGCGATCGCCGCCACGGTGTTGATCGTCGGTTCCAGCCTGGTCAAGACTGCCGCGCTCTCCTCTGGCGGCGGCAAAGTTGCGCGCCAGCTGGGCGGCACGCTGGTTCCGGCCGACGTTAGTGACCCGCTGCGTCGGCGTCTACGCAACGTCGTAGAAGAAATGGCGATCGCATCCGGCATACCCGTGCCGGAGATTTACGTTTTGGAAGCGGAGGACGGCATCAATGCGTTCGCTGCGGGCTACACACCGGGCGATGCGGCCGTTGCCGTTACTCGCGGTACGCTCGAGTTGCTCGACCGCAATGAACTGCAGGGTGTCATTGCGCATGAATTCAGCCACATCCTGAATGGCGACATGCGGCTCAACATTCGTCTTATGGGCGTCCTGTTCGGCATCATGGTCATCGGGCTGATCGGTCGGTTTGTACTGCGCGGCAGCCGCTATTCCAGTATGGGTTCTGATCGCAAAGGCGGGGGCCTGGCGCTCGTCCTGGTCGTCGGCGCCGGTCTCGCCATACTTGGCGGTATTGGTGTGTTTTTCGCACGCGTGATCAAAGCGGGTGTTTCCCGGCAACGTGAATTCCTTGCCGACGCCTCTGCCGTCCAGTTCACGCGGCAGTCCGAAGGAATCGCCAATGCACTGAAAAAAATTGGCGGTTATTCGGGCGGCTCGAAGATTACGGCCGCCGACCCCGAGGAAGTCAGTCACATGCTGTTCGGCAGCGGAGCGAAATTCTTCGGCATGTTTGCGACGCATCCGCCGCTCGATGAGCGTATCCGGGCTCTGGACCCGCATTTCAGGAAAGGCGACTACCCGGCTGTCGACCGCCGCCAGCGCGCACCCGTCTCGGAACTGGAATCACAGGTGTCCGGGTTTACGGACAACGTATCTACAGCTATCGCCGATGGCGGCACTGTCGTGCTTGCCGAAACCATCGTGGACTCCGTCGGCGATCCGGCTAACGAACACGTCACCTACGCCAGTGACCTCAGGCGCTCAATTCCCGAGTCACTTTACGACGCCGCGCACTCGTCGCAATTCGCCTACCTGCTGTGCATTGCACTGATTCTTGACCGTGATGGCAGTTCGCTGGAACGGCAGCTGGCGCTCGCCAACGAACAACTGGGTACGGAGCGAACCCGACTTTTAAGATCCTACTATGACGAACTCGCGACCACGGATCCCGAGTTTCGGTTGCCGCTGCTGGAAATCGCATTCCCGGCACTAAAAATGCGTCCGAGACAGGAGCTTTCGTACATCGTTGAACTGGCCGGACGCATGATCGAGATAGACGGTGAGATTGACCTCTACGAGTACTGCTTCTATCGCTTCATGACAAGCAGCCTGCAACAGGCTATCGACCCGCGCGGGCGCGATCGACGCGGCCGGGCAAAGCGCGGCGAACTGCGCGCCGCAACGGTAGGGCTGCTGCGCATCGTCGCTGACTATGGGCACGACAATGACGCCGAGCGCGAAGCAGCCTTTCGGGCTGGCATCGAAACGCTCGGTCCGTGGGCACACAAGCAGGAATTTCGCGCGAATCGCGACTACACAATCGCTATCCTGAACAACGGCCTCGATACGCTGCTCGGGCTGAATGCCAAAGGGCAGGAATCGCTGATGAGAGCCATCGGCGCCACGGTCGCCCACGATGGCAAACTGGCGATTGCCGAAGCTGAACTGCTGCGCGCAATCTGTGCCACGCTCGATTACCCGCTGCCACCGATACTCGTGCACGACGCCTGATTTGCTGCGCCGCAGGAGTGGCGTATGATTGAACTCCTGAGCGATGCAACCCTCGAAACCATCATGAATACGAAATCCCTGATTGCCGGCCTGGTCCTGGCGAGTTTATTGCTCACATCTCCGGCGGACGCGGCGACACGCGAGGAAAAGCGTGTCGGTGATGCGGCCGACGTACTCGAGCAACTCTTGCGAATACCCGAGAAATCGATTCCGCCGCAATTGCTGTCGCGGGCGTACGCTGTGGCCGTAATACCCAATGTAGTCAAAGCGGCTTTTGGTCTGGGCGCGAGACGTGGCAAAGGCATCCTCGTGGTGCGTCAGGGCGACGACTCCTGGAGTAACCCGGCGTTTATCACCCTCACCGGCGGCAGCGTCGGCTGGCAGATTGGCGCCCAGTCAACCGACATCATTCTCGTTTTCAAAACGCGCAAGGGCGTGGACGGCATCGAGAACGGTCGCTTTACGCTCGGCGCCGACGCCTCTGTCGCAGCGGGACCGGTTGGACGTGCAGCCGAAGTTGCGACCGACATCGAATTCCAAGCCGAGGTGTATTCGTACTCGCGCAATCGCGGGCTGTTTGCCGGCGTCGCCCTTGACGGCACCGGTGTAACAATGGATCGCAAAGCGAACGCGGCGTTCTACAGCAACCCCGGTATGACACCGGAACAAATTTTTGTGAGCTCGCCCAATATTGCACCGCAGATCGCCAATACGTTTGTTCAAATCCTGACGCGGCAGACCAGTCGCCTGCCGACGCAACCCGGCATGAGCACAGGCGGTGCGACACCCAACGTTGCTCGCGAACCGGCGTCTGAAGTACGCACGTTCGGCATGCCTGGCCCTGAAGACGAGCTGCCACCAGAAACCGATACCGGCTACTGATTCCACGCAATGACATTCACTGATTTCACCGATTCGCTGCAGCAATACGTTGAGCTGATCGGGCCGAACGCCTACCTGCAGGCGGCCATCATCGCGTTCGTTTTTATTGTGATCGGCAAAGTCGCCGACTGGATACTGTCGAGCGTTATCGCTCGCATCGCCAAACGGTCGACGAACGAATATGACGACGAGTTTGTGGCGCTCGTACACCGCCCGATTTTCCTGTCCTTTGTGCTGATCGGACTGGCACTCGCAACGCTGCGAATCGACATGCCGGACGCACCCACTTTCGTCACTATCGGAATCCTAAAGACGATCGCGGTATTCGTCTGGTACAGCACGATCATGCAGCTCATGACGTTGCTCGTGAAAGTGTTCTCGCATGCCGGCGATTCGAAGGTCGTACAAACCGGCATGTTGTCACTGTTGCACAACGTAATGAAAGTCGTTGCCGTTGCGCTCACTGGCTACTTCCTGTTCCTGAGCTGGGATATTGATGTCACTGCCTGGCTCGCATCGGCCGGTATTGTCGGACTTGCACTCAGTTTCGCTGCAAAGGACACGCTGTCGAATCTGTTTGCCGGCGTGTCGATTATTATGGATGCGCCTTACAAGACCGGTGACTTCATCATTCTCGATTCCGGCGAACGTGGCGTCGTAACCGATATCGGGCTACGCAGTACCCGCATACTGACACGCGACGATGTCGAGATTACGGTGCCAAACGGCATCATCGGCAACGGCAAAATCATTAACGAAGCCGGCGGCCCGCCGTCACGGCACCGCATCCGTGTCAGTGTCGGCGTCGCCTATGGTAGCGATATTGACGAAGTCATCGAGGTTTTGGAGCAAGTCGGGCGTGAGCATGCGGAAATACTCAGCAACCCGGCGCCGCGAGTTCGCTTCCGCAACTTTGGCGACTCGAGTCTTGATTTTCAATTGCTGGGATGGATTTCGGAACCCGTCGATCGTGGACGCGTGTCGCACGAACTCAACTGCGCCGTTTACAAAGCGCTGCATTCGAACAATATTGAAATTCCGTTTCCGCAGCGCGACCTGCACGTGCGGACTATGCCGGCACAAGATTCCGCAAACGACTAGTCGTTGTTTGGATCGTCATTGCGGCGTTTCAGTTCCTCGCGAATTGAACCAATGTCACCTGCCTGAACATCGGCCTCTTCGAGTTCCGGTGACTGCTGCATAACCGGCGCATTACCGCCATCACTGGGTGGCGAGACCTCGCCGTAATTCGCGAGCGCTTCATCGCGCTGGCTGTCCGGTAACACCGCCATGGGTGTATTGCCGGTAATCTCCGTGCTTTCCTCGCCATCGTCTGTCGGCATCGGTACGCCAAATTGTGCGAGATACTCTTCTTCCTCGCGACGTCGCTGCTCCTCAGCCGAACGTCGCCGCGCCGCTGCCGCCGCTTCC
>JBCAZN010000218.1:0-5114 GCA_038533035.1 Pseudomonadota bacterium | reverse complement strand
GAAAATACTATCTGTACTTCGCAGATCATCGGGGTACCTATATTCGTCTCGCATATGCCGATGACTTGTTGGGACCTTGGCAAACTCACAAGCCAGGGTCATTGCAGTTGCACGAGTCTCATTTTCCGACCGAACTTCTGCCGAACCAGTTCGGTTACGCACACATTGCGTCGCCGGATGTCCACGTTCGGGACGACCTGCGGCAAATCGTCATGTACGTGCACGGATACGACCCGGGCAAAGGCGTGGGCAGTCAAGTAACCAGGATTGCAACATCAGCGGATGGTATTAACTTCGCAGGAGAACCCGAGGTCCTGGGTCGAGCTTATTTTCGTGTTTGGGAGTTCGACGGTTACTACTACGCACTTGCGATGCCGGGCTATTTGTATCGCTCCCAAAACGGAATCAATGAGTTTGAGGCTGGGCCACAATTGTTCAACGATGATATGCGGCATTCAGCGTTATTGCTCCGGGATAATGCGCTTTACGTATTCTGGACCCAAGCGGGACATGCTCCAGAACGAATCCTTGTGTCGATCATTGATCTGCAGGGCGACTGGCGAAAATGGCAGGCAACAGCGCCGACCGAGGTCTTGCGTCCGGAGCGCAATTGGGAGGGTGCCGACGTGGAGATCGAACCGTCGAGACGCGGCTACATTGACGAACGTGTCAATCAACTACGCGATCCGGCGATTTTTGAGGAAGGAGACGATGTGTACCTGTTGTACTCTGTCGCGGGAGAGAGCGGTATCGCGATTGCAAAGCTAAAGTTCTAGCCGCAGCATTTTGCTGACAGCTACTGATCCAAAGCAATTCTCCTTAGAGAGAAGACTTCCAGGTTTCGCTTAACTCACTGTCTACGATGAAACTGAAAACGTATCTTTTTCCATTGACCGATGAAGGCTCGGAACTGCTTGCTTCTCTCGTGCCTGAAAGTGCGAGCAAGGTCATCAGTGCAAGATGGCCGATCATGTCCGAGAACCCTGTCTTACCCGAAGTTTTCAAGGCTGGAGAATCGACCGGGGGTTTTTGGGTTTCGGCTGAAGCGGTGTTGTCGAGCGCTGAGCAAAACGAGACGACCCACTTCGAGGTCGTCTGTCGCAAAGTCGTTAGCGCCTCCGATGAGGATTTCGAAACTAACCGACCCATAGAAGAGCGTGCGTCTTTGGTTGACCGGGGAGGCGAAGCCCCCATTCGGTTGGCCAAAGGATTCTCGTTAACGCGAATCGCCCTGAAACCCAACATGGTTGGCGCCATCGGGGGATGGGAGAGTGAATATGTGTGTGGTTCCGCGGTTGCGAGCGTTTTCGACCCGGCTGTCGTTTCCGGCTTGTCCTTCTTGCCAGTCAACAATCCCAAGACGAATACACCGCATGACGGATTTCACCAGATCTACAGCGACAGCGTACTTGGGCCCGCAATAATCGATTGTTCGATTGAGCGTATCCAAAGCGATCATCCGGAAGAGGACGGACAACTGCGGCATCTCGGAAATCTCGCTTATCCTGCAGAAGCGCTGACCGACAAGGCAGACTTTCTACGGACTGCCGAGCCGTGGGCAGGCTGGTTTGGCTGGCCTTCCTGGGTTGTGAGCCGAAAAGTCGTTGATATGTTTCGGGACAATAAGCTTCGCGGTTGGGTGTTTCGCCCCGTTCTTTTGAGTGAGTCGGATACTTATTCGTCCTACCTTGAGCAATGGCGGCATCTCAACGAACTAGTTTCTACAAATTCTCAAAGTGAGTTTGACGGTGGGCGCTAACAGGGGTTGCGCCGGGCACTTTACGGACGGCTGCAATTGGCCGGATGTATACTCAGCGGTAGGTAGTGATCCAACGCCGACTGTTTAGCAGCCGTGGCGACACGCTGTTCGCGAGGGAACAATGAATAAATTAGTGAAAACTCTATTGCTTGTCGGCACGCACGGTGTGGCTGTTGGTGGCGGTTTTGCGCTCGGCATTTACCTGCTTCCGATTTTGACGGCGCCAGAAAGTCCTGCGGTCGAAGTGGTCCGATCGACAGCCGACGTCGCCCAATACAAGGGCGAGTTCCGCCGAGACTTGGCGGACAGTGACGCATTGCATTGGGGCGAAGGAGATCTGTTCATTGGGCCCAACAGCATTGCCTTCGAGGGCCGCCTCGCTCCTGGTCCCGACTACCGACTGTATTTGTCGCCCAAGTTCATCGAGACAGAAGCCGATTTTGAGGCAAACAAGTCCGAGATGGTGCAGGTTGGTCACGTTCGGACATTCGAGAACTTCATGGTTGCTGTCCCGGAGTCAGTCGATCCGGCGAAGTTCACTACTGCAATTGTCTGGTGTGAGGCTTTCGGGCAGTTTATTACTGCCGCCAGTTATCAATAACAGTAGCCAGCCAGGGCGATAAGCGATCGCCATCATCCTTTTGTGTGTCAATGCCATGAAAATTCTTGAGTTCGATCACTACAACCTGTGCGGTCCGCGCGAACTCCTTGAGCAGTTGTGCCTCTTTTACACAGAAACAGTGGGGCTAACCGTCGGGGATCGCCCAAACTTCGAGAAGTTCGGCTACTGGCTCTATGTGGGAGACCATGCTGTTTTGCATTTGACCGAATCTTCGCAAGTCGATTTGACGTTGTCCGGGCAAACGTCATTCAACCATGTGGCATTCAATTGCACAGGTCTTCAGGGGTTTGAGGAGCGGCTTGCGAAACAAGGGGTGCAGTATAAGACTGCCCACCTTCGTGACCGCAAGCGAGTTCAGTTGTTCTTTAGTGATCCCGCTGGCAATGGCGTTGAACTGAACTTTGCCGAAGAATAAGCGACGTACGGCCTTCGAGTTGCTATGTCTGGCTAATCTTCGCTCTGAGCCGCTTCGGCCTCGGCAAGCTCCTTGGTCTGCAAGACCGCGTATAAACTTTGGCATGTCGCCGTCGCAATAACTTGGCCTAACGACAACGATACAAGCCATCTTTGCGGAAATTGTTGAGCAGATGTACCTGTTTTCCACGCGAGTCGCCACATCAATTGAAAAAAATTGCTCGCAAAAGTAGCGAGTTCTGGCGATGAATAAAGCGCGCTACAACGGTAAATGCTCATCATGTGGGTCGTCGATACCAGAAAGAGGGCAAGACGTCACTTACGCGGTGGAGGCGATTACAGATGAAACAAATCTCTCCAAACCAACTCCTTAAAGTTTCTTTCCACCTTGAAAACAAAGTGGCATGCTGCGCCGAAATGGGGGTGCCAGGGACGCTTTGTCGCCCGTACCGCACACAAAATGAAGGCCGAATTCACTGTAGTTCGGTCCATAAAAACAAAAAAGAATTAAGGGAGCAGTATCGACGATGGCTACGATTGAGCCCGTCCGATTGGATGATCAAACACCACAGGGCGAAATGCTGCGAGAGCACGAGAATCGCGTTGCCGGATACTTGAATTTTTTCGGTACGCTGGCCAACTCAAGAGCCGCGTTTAATGCCTATCTCGGCAGTGTCTCCGAATTGCGTAATGGCGTACTTCCCACTGAGCTGGGAATTCAGATCGCGCTGACTGTCTCGAATGAGATTGGTAGCCCGTACTGCATAAACGCCTACAAGTCGCTCGCAGCAAAACATGGAGTTAGTCCGTATGAGTCAGCGCTGAATGCGAGCGGCATTTCAACGGACAGCAAGACGGGGCTAATTCTGGCGTTCGTCCGCAAGCTCATCAGCGAATTCGGCCGCATCAAACGTAGCGAGATCGAACTACTGCGCGCGCAGCGCATTTCCGATGAAGAGATTCTCGAGATTATTGTGCACACAGTACTGAACATGGCCGCCGGCATGGTCAATCACGTCGCGGGTACCGAACTAGAAAATCACGACGACTCCGCCTGATTGATGGTAGATTCGGCACACTGCCGATGGAAAACAAAATTGACTTACAGCAGTACAGGCGAGCCCTGAGCTGCTTTGCGACCGGCGTCGCTGTTGCTACTGCGCTGGACGCGAATGGCAATCGCGCCGGTATGACCGTATCCAGCTTTAATTCAGTGTCTCTGGACCCGCCGCTAGTGCTTTGGAGCATTGCGGAAGACTCACGTAGTTACGAAATCTTTACTCAAGCAGAATACTTCGGCGTTAATGTTCTCGCGTTGGACCAGGCCGACATCTCGGCGCAATTTGCACGCAAGGGCGGTGACAAATTTGCAGGGCTCGAGTGTCGCGAAGGCATCGGCGGTGTGCCCCTGCTCCCGGAATATGCTGCCTGTTTCGAGTGCCGCACCGAACACATCTACGATGGCGGCGACCACAAAATTATTGTGGGTCGAGTGCTACGATTTGAGGACAAAGAGAGTGACCCACTCATCTTTTACCGCGGGCACTTTCTTATTAATGACGGTGCTTGATACCGAACATCGCGACATGCGCCAGCGAGCCCGCAACGAAGGCCTGCAGCAGCGCTATCGATTCGGCCTCTGCGATTTCGAAGAATGCATCGCCAAGCAGAAAACCTAACGTACTCGCGACAATAATTGCCGCAAACATCGCGATGGCGATGATCGTGCTGAAGTTCGGCCGAACCACCCACCAGATCGCCATGCCAACCGGAAGTCGATGCAGGATGATCGCCCAGGCCGTGCCGTGACCGGTGTCCGGCGACAGCGCAAGCCCGTCAATCACAGCATGCAATACGAGACCGGCCGCAGCCAGCGCGACGATAACGAGATGCGCCGTATCGTGCGCTTTGCGAAACAGACGTTCCAGCAGCAGCGGAAACAGGGCGCCGACTCCCAGCACCAGGATGGAGCTCGTACCGGCGACTTCCCATGCCTCCGGAATGATGTGCACACAGATGATCGCGGTAATGGCGGCTACAACCAGCGCATTTAAAACCCGCCCGGCATTCGGATTGCGGCGGCCGGTTCCATAGAGGACCGGGCCCACCAGCAATGCAGCAATACTCAGGATCAGGTTCATTCTTCCGGGTGCGTCGCGACTGTGTTTAGATAAGGCCGATGATTGTGCACCGGATCGTAATTCTTTGCTGCTGTTTGTGGCTATTCTCGCCTGCCGAGGTCAGCGCGCATGGCGGAGTGGTCGAGGAGGACGATCTATGCGTCATCAAGGTGAGCTATCTGCGCGCGCATTTCAAAAT
>JBCAZN010000217.1:0-5135 GCA_038533035.1 Pseudomonadota bacterium | reverse complement strand
AATGGTTGTATCGCGCCAACGTGCGATGCCAGCGAACGGTGCCGGATTGGTTGCGCACAGCGTTTCGTATATCGCTTCCGAACAAAGTGCGCTCGGAATCGTGGCGCGCCACTCACGTGACAGGTTCGCCTGGTAAACATCACCGGCCGCAATGTGTTGCTTCGCGACGATGACTGCATCCGTAAAGTTTGTCGGTGTTTCTTCAACCGCGGCGGCGCTGCAGTCTACTTCGGCCCGAACCTCGCTCTCTAGTGCATCCACATCGGCGCACATCTGCGCAACGTCCGATGAGGTAACGGGTTCCTCAACGAGCACACACACTTGCTGTTCATGGTCCCAGATCAGTGCTGTCTTGCATCGCACCGCGAACGCAATGGGCAGCAGTGGATCAGTATGCATGTCGAGCTTGGGCTCAATTTCGCCGGCCAGTTCGTAACCAAGGTACAGAAACCAGCCGCCGCGAAACGGCAATGGCGAATCTGGAAGGTCCTGCCGGTCGCGTTGCCACCAGTCATCCAGTGCAGCAAGGAACGGCTCTTCAGGGTTCGCGTTGTCGAGCACCAGCGACTCGCCGGGAAACGCAAACAGAATGTCATAGCGCCCCAGCTCGCTACCGCGACTCGTGCTCTGTAACAGGAAAGGATAGCGGTCCGGGAAGGCCTGGTTCAGCCTGCGCAGGTCGTCAGGACCGGATACTGCAGAAAACGCGTCAGTCAATTGCCCGAAAGACCAGGCTGGCATTGGTGCCACCGAAGCCGAACGAATTCGACAGCGTGGTACGTATCTCGGCGTCACGCGCGGTGTTGGCGGTGTAGTCGAGATCGCATTTCGGGTCCTGGTTTTCGAGATTAATCGTTGGCGGGACGACGTTGTTGTTAATGGCCAGCGTGCAGAAGATTGCTTCCACCACGCCCGCAGCACCTAACAGGTGCCCTGTTGTCGACTTCGTTGAACTGATCATGGCGTGTTTGGCATGATCGCCCAGCGCGCGTTTAATGCCGTTTGTTTCGCCGATATCGCCGGCAGGCGTTGAGGTACCGTGGGTATTGACATAGTCGATATCCGACGGGTCAAGGCCGGCGTCATTGAGCGCGGCGTTCATGCATTTGCGCGCGCCCTCGCCGTCTTCCGGTGGCAGCGTAATATGAAAGGCATCGCTGCTCATACCGAAGCCGACGAATTCGGCGTAAATCTTTGCACCACGCGCTTTTGCATGTTCGAGTTCTTCAAGTACGACGCAACCGGCACCGTTACTCGCCACGAAGCCATCGCGATCGACGTCGTACGGTCGACTGGCGCCCTTGGGATCGTCATTGCGGGTCGACATTGCGCGCGCTGAACTGAAGCCGCCCATCGACAACGGTGTAGTCGCATGTTCTGCTCCACCTGCGAGCATTACGTCGGCATCGCCGTGCATCACGCTGCGCGCTGCAAGTCCGATGCAATGCGTCGAGGTTGCGCAAGCAGTGACCACAGACAGGTTGGGACCTGTAATGTTTCTGAGGATGCTGACCTGTCCGGACGCCATGTTGATAATGCTGCCGGGAATGAAAAACGGCGATACTTTGCGCACGCCGCCAGCGATCATTTTGCGGCAGTTGTCCTCGATCGACTTGATGCCGCCGATCCCCGCGCCCATCGCGATGCCAATCCGATGTCCGTTTTCCTCGCTGATTTCGAGGCCGGCATCTTCGATGGCGTCAAAGGCGGCACCCACGCCATAGTGAATGAACGGGTCATTCTTGCGCTGGTCTTTTTTCGACAGGTAGCTGTCGACATCGAATCCCTGCACAACACCGGCAATTTTGGTCGGGAAATCCGTAGTATCGAACTCGTCAACGAGCACAGTACCCGAGTTGCCCTCACAAACATTGTGCCACGCGTCACCGATCGTGCTGCCAACCGGCGAGACGATTCCCATACCGGTTATTACAACGCGTCGTTTGCTCAAAGTAAGGATTCTTTGGAGAGGCCTCCGGCGGAAAGCCGGTTGGCCGGAATTTGAAATGATCGGGCGGCCACCACGGCGACCACCCGACCTGGACCGTTAACCGTCGCTCTTGCGTGCGGTTACGAAGTCGATAGCCTGCTGAACCGTGGTGATCTTTTCGGCTTCCTCGTCGGGAATTTCGGTTTCGAATTCCTCTTCGAGAGCCATTACCAGCTCAACGGTGTCAAGCGAATCAGCGCCCAGATCATCGACAAAAGAAGCATCGTTGGTCACCTCGTCTTCTTTGACGCCGAGTTGTTCGGCAACGATGCCCTTAACTTGTTCTTCGATACTGCTCATAGTGGTTGCTTCTCCTGAGAAGACTCAATAAATCATGGCCGGGGCCCCTTACGAGCCACCGATTTTACGTGGTTTTCGCGCCAAAATCGTCGGTAAGTCCTTGATTTTTCAAGGATGTACCCCGGCGTGGTGGGCTATTGTATGTGAATCATCCGTGGCAATCCACACCCGCAACGGGCTCATTCAGTCCATCGCCATCCCGCCATTGACGTGCAGCGTTTCACCGGTGATGTACGCGCCCGCCGGCGACGCCAGAAACACGACGGCATTCGCAATGTCATCGCCCTCGCCGAGCCTGCCAAGTGGAATCTGCGTGAGCATAGCCTCGCGATTTGCTGCAGGGAGATCCCTGGTCATGTCGGTATCAATAAAACCCGGGGCAACCACGTTCACGGTGATCCCGCGCGAGCCAATTTCCTGCGCCATTGATTTCGAAAATCCGATCGCACCGGCCTTGCTGGCCGCGTAGTTCGCCTGGCCCGGATTGCCGGTCACGGCGATGATGGATGCGATATTGATGATGCGCCCTTTCTTCGCTTTCATCATGCCGCGCAAACAGGCTTTGCTGACCCGATAAAGGCCCGTCAGATTCGTTGCAATCACGTCGTCCCATTCGTCCTGTTTCATGCGCATGAGCAGATTGTCGCGCGTGATCCCCGCATTATTCACCAGGATCGTCGGGCTGCCTTCTTTTCCCTGGATATCCTTGATCGCCGCCTGCACAGACTCATCGTCTGTTGTATTCAGTACCAGACCGCGGCCCTTGTCACCGAGTGCCGCGGAGATGCCATCCGCGCCGCCCTGGCTGGTCGCCGTACCGATGACCTGCGCACCCGCGTCGGCAAGCGAACGTGCGACTGCAGCGCCAATGCCGCGCGAGGCGCCCGTGACGAGTGCGATTTCGCCCTCGAGTACGCTTGAATCAAATAGTTTGCTCATTGCTGTTTCCCGTAAAGAACCGATGTCGGCGGCGCGGCGCGCATTATATCGACGCCCTGGAGATTACTCTAACCCGGGTTAGTAACGCGCCAAGAACCCCGCCTAGCGCACCATAAAGGTGCGCGTTCACCACGACAGGCCCGCCTGACGTAATTTCCGACCCAGGTAGCGGCCCGCTCAGCTGCTCCCATGCGAGCTTGCCAGCCAGCAGCGCGGCGAGCAGCAACGTTTCGCCGTCCGGCGGCTTCAGTTTCGTGACAATGCCGGCGCTCAGCAGTCCGTGCAGCAGCCCGGACAAGCCGACATACCAGATGAGCGCCGGGTCGAGCACCCAGAAGCAGATGTTGATTACCGTCACGGTGGCGCCAATGACAATCCACCAGCCGGCCGCATCGAAGCGCTCGCCGACCAGAAACCACACCAGCAGCAGCCCGGCCAGGTTAAGCCCCAGGTGTGCCCAGCTCAGGTGCGCCAGATGTCCGCTAACCAGACGCCAGGTTTCCCCCTCGGCCAGCCAGATGCGATCAAAGCGCAGCGCCAGCCGCCAGTCGTCGCCGCCGAGGGCGATTATCGTAGCCGCCGCGATGATGATGGCCGGGAGAATCCAGTGGCCGCGTCGCAGGCCGGATACGAATTCGTGTAACCCCATGTTTGGTATACTGACGTTTAATCATTTAACGAGTCAACGCGACGTCGCGGAGCACCACAGTGAG
The DNA here is from genome assembly GCA_038533035.1 of Pseudomonadota bacterium. Taxonomy (GTDB): domain Bacteria; phylum Pseudomonadota; class Gammaproteobacteria; order Steroidobacterales; family Woeseiaceae; genus UBA1847. Next base: position 1,193 of record JBCAZN010000217.1, on the reverse strand, counting down.
TCAAGCATTTTCCCGAAGTCAGGGCGGTTTTACCCTGATCGAAATTATGGTCGTAGTGATCATCATCGGCATCCTTGCCGCTATTGTTGCGCCGAACGTAATCGGCCGGGTGGATGACGCCAATGTCACCAAGGCAGAGGCAGAAATCTCGAATATCGAGAATGCCCTGAAGTTGTATCGGCTCGATAACTTTTCCTATCCCACCACCGAGCAGGGTCTGGAGGCGCTCGTAACACAGCCGAACGATCCGAATATCCGCAACTGGCAGAAAGGTGGCTACATGGAGCGCGTCCCGACGGATCCATGGGGCAATCCGTATCTCTACCTGAATCCGGGCAACAACTGCGAAATCGACATCTACACGCTGGGACGTGACGGCAGACCTGGCGGAGAAGATACAGATGCCGACATCTACAACTGCGAGCCTCGCTAGCAGATCACGGTCGGTCGGCTGGACGCTGATCGAACTGCTGGTTGTTGTCGTGATCATCGGGATAGTCGTCTCGATTGCCCTGCTGTCCGTTGGTGTTGTCGGTGACGACCGCAAACTGCAGCAGGAAGCGCGACGCTTCGCCGCACTCTACGAGCTGTTGCAGGATGAGGCTGCATTGCAGGGTCGCGAGTACGGCATCGAGCTGATGCGCGGTGCTTACCGATTTGTCGAGTTCGATACGATCAACAACGTCTGGATCGGCATTCCCTTCGATGACACGTTGCGCACGCGCCGCCTGCCCGAAGACATGGAGCTCGAACTGTATCTTGAGGATAAACGGGTCCTGCTCGACGATGACCCTGCCGAACTCGACGACCCCGACAAGCTCGTGCAGATTGGTAGTTCCACGCGCTATGAGCCGCACTTGCTGGTTTTTTCGTCCGGCGATGCCACCCCGTTTGAGGTGCATGTCTGGCGCGACTGGGATGATGCGCGAGCCATCGTTGTGGCCGACGCACTCGGAACACTCGAGTTTCAGGACGTGGACGAATGAACGCCCGGGCGCGCGGATTCACGCTCGTCGAGGTGCTGGTGGCGCTTGCCATTGTCGCGTTGTCACTGACCGCGATCGTGGCGAGCATCGGCCAGATGATCGACTCCGGCAATGCGATGCGCGAACGAACCTACGCAAGCTGGATCGCGCAGAACAGGATTGCGGAGTTGCGCGTCTCACCGACGATGCCCGAGGTCGGTAACAGCA
>JBCAZN010000216.1:0-5145 GCA_038533035.1 Pseudomonadota bacterium | reverse complement strand
CGGCACCATTCACTACCAGAATCCACTGATCGTCGTCGGTTGCGTGGCGGAGCAAGACGGCAAGGTGCTGCTGTGCCGGCGCGCGATCGAACCACGTCATGGCTACTGGACCGTGCCGGCCGGCTTCATGGAGCTCGGCGAAACGCTGGCCCAGGGTGCCGCACGCGAAACCCTGGAAGAAGCGCTCGCCGACGTCGAGATCGGACACCAGTTTGCCTCTGTGGATATGACCGGCGCGGGCCAGGTACACATCTTCTTCACGGGCAAGCTGAAGGGTAGCTATGGAGCCGGCGAGGAAAGCCTTGAATCGGCGCTATTCGCCGAGGATGAAATCCCCTGGGACGAACTCGCCTTCAGAAGCGGCCGCTTCGCACTAGAGAAGTATTTCGAAGATCGCGGCGCCAATAACGGCGTCCACTTTCACGAGCTGCGGCGCACCAAGCCCTAGTTGCAATGGGATAGTTGCGAGTGGCTAGTTGCCGCGCTCGCCCGGGTACTGCCTGTCGAGAGCCATGCTGAGATCGTCCGGCGATAACCAGCCGCTCAGGAGCTGCCCGTCAGGCATGACGATCGCCGGCGTACCGGTAAGTCCTACGTCCTGGCCGAGTCCGTAATGGCGCGTAATTTCCGAGGCATCGCATTTGTGCGTATCGAAGCTGCGATCCAGTTTGGCGGCAGTCAGCGCGCCGTTGCGATCGGAGGCACACCAGACGTCTTCCGATGTCGACCACGAGCGCGATGCGGGACCATTGCGCGGATACAAGATGTAGCGCACCTCAATGCCCTTCGCCATGTAGCCGTCGATCTGGTTGTGCAGCCTGCGGCAATAGGTGCAATCGACATCGGTGAAAATCGTGACTGAATGACGCACGTGCTCGGGCGTGAACGCGATAACCTCATCATCGCCGACCGACGCCATCAGGGCCTTGCGCGACTGGTTGCGCGACGCTTCGCTTAAATTGACGTTGTTGTCGAGATCGATCAGGTCGCCCTGCATCAGATACTGACCATCTACGCTCATGTACGCGATGATCGAGCCTTTCATGATCGTGACCCAGCCATCGATCGGTGCGTGAGCGATCTGCTCCCCCTCAAGATTCGGGAACATTTCATCGACCTTGGCCTGAACCTCGGCCAGCGTTTCGTCGGCCAGCGACGACTGGGACAGCGCGAGGGCTGCGACAGCGGTAATTCGTACTAGGGTGTGCATCGACCTGGGATTCCTGAAACTCGTTTCACTCGTGCGATTCGACCGATTGCTTTGCAGCCGGTTCCGTGCGAGCGGGAGTTTATCACTACCCCGCCTTATCCGCGCGGGTGGTGCTCGCCGTGCAGGTCCTTGAGACGTTCACGGGCGACGTGTGTATAGATCTGAGTGGTCGACAGGTCACTGTGACCAAGCAACATCTGTACGACACGAAGGTCGGCACCGCGATTCAGAAGGTGCGTCGCAAATGCATGACGCAGGCTGTGCGGCGACATCTTGCTACGGATATCGGCCTTTTCGGCGTAGCGTTTGATGATGTGCCAGAACGCCTGGCGGGTCATACGATCGCCACGGCGCGTCGGGAACAGGTAGTCAGTCTGGCGCTCGAGCAGGATTTCCATGCGCGGGCCATTAATGAATTCCTTGAGCCAGCGCTGCGACTCGTCACCAAGCGGGATCAGGCGTTCGCGATCGCCTTTGCCAATAATGCGCAGGACGCCCTGGTTGAAGTTAACCTGCGACTGCTGCAGGTTGATCAGTTCCGACACACGCAGGCCCGTGGCATACAGCAATTCGAGCATCGCGCGATCGCGGTGACCGAGCGGCTCATCAGTATTCGGTGCATTGAGCAATGCATCCACTTCGTCTTCCGACAGCGTTTTCGGCAGCGAGCGGCCGATACGCGGCATTTCGATGTCGGCGGTCGGATCCGAATCACGCAGGCCCTCGCGCATGATGTAACGGAAGAAGCGGCGGAAGCTCGACAGCTGTCTGGCGGTTGAGCGTGGCTTGGCACCACTTTCAACACGCTTGGCAATGAAATCGAGGAGGTCTGCCTTGCGGGCACTATCAATCGCTTTTTCGTCTTCGGCCAGGCTGCGACCGAGCGTCATCAGGTCGGCGCGATAAGCGCCCAACGTGTTCTGCGACAGGCCGCGCTCCATCCAGATAGCGTCAAGGAAGCGATCAACCAGTTCTTCAGAACGGGCGACAACGGCGGAACCCGGCTTGTCAATTTTATTGCTACTGCCCATAACGTCCATCTTCTCTAGTCGCGCAATCCATTGCGGCGATTCGTGCGCTAATCAAGTGCCAACCGGTCAGCGACCCTGCTAGCATACGCGTCTTCGCCCAAGCGACGGATTTTTCAAGGTTTATGAGTATGGGGACCCCCGTAGGGACCGTGCGTGACCGCTGTCACAGATTGACCAAGGCGTTAACATAAAGTGAACTGGGTCACACGTGTGGGCCAGGCCCTCTGGGGCGTCTGGGCCTGGGCGAGCTTCGTCGTTACCTGCCTGTTCGCCTTGCTCGTGGTCGTGCTGGTGCCCGGCCAGGAGCGCCGCCGCCGGCTGGCCAGTTTTGCCTGTCGTATACCATTTAAACTGACCGGCACCCGCGTTTCTGTGCGCGGCATCGATAATTTGCCGATCGACAATTGCATCATCGTCGCCAACCACGCGAGCTACGTGGACGGTGTCCTGCTAAAAGGCTATTTGCCGCCGCGCTTCGGCTTCGTCATCAAAGGTGAAATGCGCGCCATTCCGGTCGTCCATTTCCTGCTGCGTCGTTCGGGTTCGAAGTTCGTTGAACGCAACGAGCACACCGGCAGCGCGCGTGATGCCCGGCAGATCGTCAAAGCGGCGCAGGAAGGTGAATCGCTCGGCTTTTTCCCTGAGGGGACGTTTCGCCTGGAGCCGGGCGTGGGACGCTTCCGGGCCGGTGCGTTTCTCGCAGCAATCAAGGGCGAGATGCCGGTCGTGCCAATCGCGATCTCGGGAACGCGCGACATGCTGCCATCCGGCAAATTTCTGCCCAGACCCGCCGACCTGCAGGTCGACATACTGCCCGCCATCGCGCCCGGCGACGATGACTTCGGCAACAGCAAGCAGCTGGCCGAAGCGGCGCGACAGCGAATTCTCGCCGTACTCGACGAGCCCGATTTGACGGACGACGACACTACCTGATTCACAATATTGCGCTCGGCCTGAATTTGGCTGAAAGTACCGCACCTTCGACGAACCCTCCCTCAGGAGACCGTGCAAATGAATGCTGACGACGTTGTCATAGTTGCCGCCAAGCGAACCCCGATTGGCGCCTTTCAGGGTGCCCTGAGCGGTGCCTCGGCCGTGCAGCTCGGTGTTGCCGCCGTGAAAGCGGCCGTCGACGTCAGTGGCGTTGCCGGTGACGACGTGGACCGAGTACTCATGGGTTGCGTATTGCCCGCCGGTCTTGGCCAGGCACCCGCTCGACAGGCGGCCCGCGGCGCCGGACTGCCCGACGGCGTGCCGTGTTCGACGGTCAACAAGATGTGTGGCTCCGGTATGGAGACCATTATTATGGGTCATGACGCGATCAAGGCCGGCAGCGCCGGCGTCGTTGTCGCCGGCGGTCTGGAATCCATGACCAACTCGCCCTACCTGTTGCCGAAAGCCCGCGGTGGTTATCGCATGGGCCACCAGGAAACACTCGATCACATGTTCTTCGACGGTTTGCAGGACATTTACTCGGGCAACATGATGGGCCACTTCGCCCAGGAAACCGCCGACAAGTACGAATTCTCGCGCGAGGCGATGGACGACTTTGCCATCGAGTCCGTGAATCGCGCGCAACGCGCCGTGCAGGATGGCGCCTTCGCCGACGAAGTTACTTCGATCACGATCAGCTCGCGCCGTGGCGACGTGACAATCGAGCAGGATGAAACTCCAGGCACGGTGAACGTCGAGAAAATCCCGACACTGCGCCCGGCGTTTCGCAAAGACGGCACGGTAACGGCGGCCACCTCATCGTCGATATCCGACGGCGCAGCTGCCGTGGTCATGATGACCGCGGCCGAAGCCGACAAACGCGGCCTGCAACCGCTGGCACGCATCCTTGGTCACTCAGCATTCGCGCACGAACCCGCGTGGTTCACGACCGCACCGGTGTACGCCATCAGGAAACTGCACGACATGCTTGGCTGGACGCCCGATGACGTCGATCTTTACGAAATTAACGAAGCGTTTGCCTGCGTCACGATGGCGGCCATGCAAGACGTCGGCATTGCGCACGACAAGGTGAACGTCAATGGCGGCGCCTGCGCGCTGGGTCACCCGATCGGTGCGACGGGTTGCCGCATCTCGGTCACGTTGCTGCACGCGCTCAAGGCGCACGGTATGAAACGTGGCATCGCATCCCAGTGCATCGGCGGCGGCGAAGCCACGGCTGTTGCCTACGAAATTCTCTAGGAGCAAGGTTTGAATCTCGCAAAAGCCAAAGCTGTCGTTACCGGCGGCGCATCGGGACTCGGTTTTGCCGCAGCCGAAAAGGTGATTGCCGCCGGCGGCATGGTCGCAATTTTCGATTTGAATGAGGAACAGGGAGCCGTCGCTGTCGAAAAGCTCGGCGAGCGCGCCACCTTTATCAAAACCGACGTCGCCAACGAAGACAACGTCAAAGCATCGATTGCCGATGCCAAAGCATTCATGGGCGCGATCACGCTCGCCGTAAACTGCGCCGGTATTGCAACGGCCGGTCGTGCGCTGGGCCGCGACGGAACCTGGTCCAGTGACCTGTTCAACAAGGTTATCCAGGTCAATCTCGTCGGCAGCTTCAACGTTACGAAAGAGGCTGCCGCCGTAATGGCTAGCAACGAACCGACTGACGATGGCGAGCGCGGTGTTGTGATCAGTACTGCGTCGATCGCGGCTTTCGAAGGCCAGATCGGCCAGGCGGCCTACTCCGCGTCGAAAGGCGGCGTGCACGCCATGATGTTGCCGCTCGCTCGCGAGTTCGCACAGTTCGGCATTCGCGTAAACACCATTGCACCAGGGATTATGCTCACGCCGATGATGGCGGGCTTCTCCGACGAAGTGCAGCAGTCGCTGGCGGCGCAGGTGCCGTTCCCGCCGCGACTTGGCAAGCCCGAGGAATTTGCCGATACCGTCGCTTACATCTAC
>JBCAZN010000215.1:0-5156 GCA_038533035.1 Pseudomonadota bacterium | reverse complement strand
TGCCACCCGGGCGGTGGCGTGACCGGTGTTCCCGGACACAATGCGGCGCAACGCGTGCTTTCGATCGGAGGTGCGAAATGAGCATCGACCCTACGCACTTCCGGCAGGCACTCCAGCACACACCGTTTCACGATCGCTATGCCGCGATGTCGACGACGGAACACTGGGCGACCTGGAATACCTACAAGGTGCCGTACGTTGTCGACAAACTGTCGACCGAGTATTTCTCGGTGCGCAGCAGTTGCTCGGTCATGGACCTGACGCCAATGGAGAAGTACCGCATTTCAGGACCGGACGCGTATGCGTATCTCGACCGGCTGTTGACCCGCGACCTGTCGAAACTGCGACCGGGCCGCGTGACCTACGTGGTCTGGTGCAACGACGACGGCAAGGTTATTGATGACGGTACGCTGTTCCAGCTTGCGGAAAACGACTATCGGCTGTGTGCTCAGCATCATCAACTGGACTGGCTGCTGATTTCGGCCTACGGATTCGACGTAACCGTCGAAGTCGAAACGCACGACATCGCTGCGCTTGCCGTGCAGGGACCGACGGCCTACTCGGTACTGACAATGGCTGGCATCGCAGGCCTGGATGCACTGAAGCCGTTTGGCATTCTCGACTCGAGCTGCAGTGGCTTTCCGGTTGTCGTCTCGCGCACCGGCTATACCGGTGACCTGGGTTACGAGCTATGGGTCGAACCGGAAAACGCGATTGCGCTATGGGACGCCATCTTTGCCGTACAAGGACGCTATGACATTCATGCCATCGGTCTCGACACGCTGGAGATGGTCCGCATAGAGGCCGGTTTTATCATGCCGGGCTTTGACTTCAACACAGCGGAAGCCACGATCCGCAACGGCTACGACCGCTCGCCGTACGAAATAGGCCTTGGCTGGGTGGTCGATCTCGACAAGGGACACTTCACGGGTCGCAGGGCATTGCGCGCCGAAAGCAAACGCCCGGCGCAGCGTCGATTGACGAAACTCGTTGTCGATGGCAACAAGCCGGTCGGCGCGGCGTACATTTACGCCGGCAAAAATGGCAAACAGGTCGGTGAAGTCAAAGCCACGACCTGGTCGCCGATCCTCAAGAAGAACCTCGCCATCGCGGACATCGATTTCATCAACGGCAAGTTGCCAACATCGCTGTGGGCGAGATTCGATTACGAGCGCGAGCTGCGCTGGCGAACCGCGTGGGCGGAGTGTCACCCGCAAACCAAACCCTTCTACGCGCCCGAGCATCGCAACCTGACTCCGCCAGGCCGAGTCTGATGGAAACACGCCATGGGCCATGAGAATGAGTATCACGACGCCATGGTCGATTTGCTCGAGATCATCTGGGGCAAGGGCTACATGGCGCCCGGTGGCCCGGGCAACGTGGCGAAAATGCTGATCGGCCTGCGGCCCGCCGGCAAGCGAATCCTCGATATCGGTTGCGGTATCGGTGGTCCTGCATTTGAGATGGTTTCTGCTCACGGCGCGCACGTTGTCGGCATCGATCTCGAAGCACCATTGGTGGAACGGGCAGTCGCGCGTGCCGCGGATATCGGAATCGACGATCGCTGTGAATTCAACGTCGTCGAAGCAGGACCGCTGGAATTTGCTGACGCGTCATTCGATATCGTCACGTCGGCAGGCGCTGTAACCCAGACGGAGGACAAGCTCAGCCTGTTCGCGGAGATTCGCCGCGTACTCAAGCCCGGCGGCTGGTTCAGTTGCTACGAGTGGATGAAGTCCGATGCCGACTACTCCGACGACATGCGCTACTGGTTCAAGATGGAAGGCCTGACCTATGCGATGCAAACACTTGAGCGCTACGGTGCGCAGCTGGAAGAAACCGGGTTCGAGAACGTGCAGACTCGCGACGCAACCGACTGGTACCGCCGCGAGGCGCGTCGCGAGTACGACCTGATTAAGGGAAAACTCTATGACACCGTAGTCGACGCTCTCGGCAAAGAGGACGCCGACTACTTTGTCGAAAACTGGCGCGCGATGGTTGTCGTTATCGACATCGGCGAGATGCGGCAGGGCTACTGCCGCGGCAGAAAACCCGGCTAGTGCGTTGGTCCTTCGAGTAGCGCCTGCTTGGTCAACGCGACGACCAGGTCGACCTCTTTCTCGGTAATGTCGAACACCGGGGTGTAGCGCAGTGAACGCTCACCGCCGTGAATCACGGAAAGGCCAATCCGCCGCAGGTAGTCCTCGGTACTGTCGTTGCCGTAGATCTTGTACTGGCTGGCCAGTTCGCAACTGACCAGTAAACCTGTGCCTTGCGCGCCCGTTACCGCACCGCCTGTTTCGCCGCCAAGTGCTGCGAGTTTCTTGACCAGCTCGGCGCCACGAGTACGGATGTTTTCGCGGCGCTGCTCGTTTAACGTATCCAGAACGGCAACTGCAATGTCCATGCAGCGCGGATTTGACGTCATCGTATTGCCGTACAGTCCGCGCTTGTAGGACGCCGCGCACGCTTCCGATAATGCGAGTACCGACAACGGGAATTGCCCGGCATTCAGCGCCTTCGAATAACTTTCCATGTCCGGCGCGTCGAGCTCCTGGAAGCCCGGGTAGTCGACGACTGACAGTACACCCTGTGCACGCAGGCCCGCCTGGATGGAATCGACAATAAACATCGCGCCATGCTCGCGCGTCAGCTCACGCGCACGCCGGTAAAACTCCGGCGTAATGGCCAGCCCCGGATTGCCCTCGCCCATTACGGGTTCCATGAGGAATGCTTCGATGAACTGGTTGTTGGCGGCCGCTTCGCTGAACACAGCCTCAAGGCCGTCGATGTCATTCGGCGCAACGGTCAGCAGGTAGTCCGCCTCGCGGAACGAGGCAAGGTGTTTCTCGTAGTTGCCGCGCGACGAATCGGAAAAACGAGCCGGTCGATCCGTGCGGCCATGGAAACTGCCTTGCAACGTTAAGCCACGAATTTCGGCGCCGTCGTAACGACCACCGGAGTCCGTCATCTTGCGTGTATTGATGTCAGCAATACGCATGGCAGCGGTCATGGCTTCAGAACCGCTGTTCAGGCAAATAAACGTCGCAAACGGAGACCCGCTGCGCGTGTGCCCGACTTCCTCGTTAATGCGAGCAACGAAGTCCATCTGGCTGATGCTCGGCGTCATGACGTTGGCCATGACATGCGGTTTGTTCATTGCGTCGAGAACAACCTGCGGTGCGTGACCCATGCCGAGCATGCCGTAGCCACCGCAGTCGTAAACGACCGCGCCTTTGAGCGTAACGATCCATGGACCGGCCGCCGCAACAGCCACGTATGGATTAACCCCGTCGATCGAATAAAAATTCGTCAGCCCGTGCTGTGACTTCCTGATTTGCTCCTGCTCGCCCAGCGCGAGGAACTCAGGATGTGAAACCTGGTACTCGGTAAACGCTACGTACGCGCGCTCAATCGCCTCGCCGAGCGCCGGCGATTCGCCAAGAAAGTCCGAAATGACGTCGTCAGCGAGCCCTGTGGTCACCGCGGGTCCACCAAAATTCCTCATTTCTTTCAGATAGTTAAGTACGGAACCGTGATCCCGGATATCAGCGACTTGGGTCATAGAGTTACACCTGAAACTTGAAGGCGGGACTATATCAAAAGGTGCGATAGCCGCGCAGCGGAATTCGTCTGACTTTGAGCTTCTATTGCGACCGGAACGTGTTTAGGTACGCCACTCCCGCGCGCTTGGCTTCGGCCAGCATAGGCGCTGTAATTTTACCGTGTTCAATGATCGACAGCGTGAAAATCAGGTCCGTTATTTCGATGAAATAGTAGAACGCGTCGCGCATCTGGTCGGAATCAGGAAGATCGAAGTAACGCGAAAAAGAGGCATGCATTGCAGCGGCAACGGCGCGGTCGTTGCGCCGATCGGCCTGCTTTACTTCGGGCGGCGTTTTACCACCGATCAAAAGCTGCCGGGCAGGCGGGTTCGCCGCATACACGTCAGCACCAACCTCAACCAGGTGATTGGCGAGGTCTGTCCAGGATGCGCGCTTTGCTGCGGGGATCGGTGCGCGATGCGCCTCGATAAATTTGTCGCTGAGTGAATCGGCGACTGCCGAAAAGAGATCGAATCGATTCGCAAAGAAATGATAGGCAGACCCTTCGGGTACGCCGGCTTGCGTTGCAACGTCGCGAAACGACACATCGTCGACGTCACGCTCACAAAGCAGTGCATAAGCAGCATCGATCAGCGCCTGTCGCCGTTTGCGCCCTGGCGCCCGCATCTTGACGGGCGGCTTGCGCAGCCCAATGCGCTGTCGCGTCGTCATGCCTGGCTGTTGACAGGTTGTTGCTGTGTGACGCAGTGCACGCCGCCGCCGCCAAGCGCGAGGCTCTCGATGGCTACCTGCACGACTTTGCGATCGGGATAAAGTCGTTCGTAGGTTTCGACCGCTTCATGATCGTGATCGTAGCCATAGCTCGGAACGACAACCCCGCCGTTGGCAAGATACGAGTTGATGTACGAACTACAGCCGCCGTTCCAGACGTCGTCGTGGTAACTGCCCTCCTGGATAAACTCCAGTTCGAGCTTGCGACCTTTCGCGTCTGTCTGGTTCCGTAACGCTGCCGTGTTTTTCACACCGACCGGATAGTGCGGATCAGTTTTATCGCGATTGATTTCAACCAGTACACGGCCCGGTTCGATAAACGCGGCAATACCATCGACGTGGCCGTCCGTTTCCGTTTCCTCGGGATCGCCCGGTATCCAGATTACTTTTTCAGCACCCAGCGTCCGGCACAATTCGGCTTCAATTTCTTCGCGCGTGCGGTCCGGGTTTCGATTCTTGTTCAAGAAGCATGACTCGGTGGTAATGACTGTGCCTTCGCCGTCGACAGTCACGCCACCGCCTTCTGCGACCAGCCAGCTGTCGAATCGCTTGGCGCCTGCAAATTCGAGTATTCGCCGGCCCATCAGCGCATCCTGGTCGAACGGCTGGTACTTGTTGCCCCACGCGTTGAAAATCCAGTCCGAACCGGCGAGCTGATCGCCGCCGACCAGGAAATTCGGGCCCGAGTCGCGCGCCCAGGAGTCGTCGATCCGCATTTCGACGATTTCTACGCCGTTTCCCAGCAGTGCTGTTGCTTCCTCAAGCTTGTGCGGTGGCACACACATTTTTACGGGCTCGAACTGCGCTATTGCATTCGCC
>JBCAZN010000214.1:0-5220 GCA_038533035.1 Pseudomonadota bacterium | reverse complement strand
ATCGCCTGGGAGATACACCTGGCCGTCAAAGTGATACAGCAACTTCTCGCCGTCGGGTGAATACACCGGCGCATTCGGTGATTTGACGGCACCAAAGTCGTCCACCGTCATTGGTCGCTTGTCGGCATCCTGGGCACAGGATGGGCCGGCCAGCAAGGTCGCGGCCAGCAATAGCACCCACCGTGAGGCGTTTGCAGTCAAGAACCGTTCCCGGCGTTGACCGGTCGCACGACGTGCGGTTCGCGCCGCTCATGCGCCCAGTCATTGATAGGTTCGATGTACTGTTCGGTAATCTCGCCCATCTCGCTTTCGAGACTTTGCCATAGCTGGGTGAGGTCGGCCTGTCGAATGCGCATGCCATCCGTCACCGGCGCGCCCGAGTCGTCGATCACGTCCATCAGGAAGCGCAACTGCCCGTCAAACATCGTCGCCCACGCATCTTCATCTTCGTAGGTTTCGTGCTTGAGCTGCGTGATCTTTGCCTCCCACGCGTCGATACCCTCAACAGCGCGCTGGCCGAGATAGTGCAGGCGTTCATCGTCGTGCTGTTCCATGAGCTCGCCGATTCGCGTCCGCGCCCGTCGCGCGGCGTCGAGCGTCTGCAACGACTCGGTCAACAGCGCCTTGACGTCTTGCAGCGTGTTTGCCCAGTCCGCAATTTCTGCGTCGCTTGCGAATGAGCGCGGATCACTCGTGACTGTAAACGTTGCCTCGCTGCTGGCGTCGCCCAGTGTCACTCGCGCCGTGTATTCTCCGGGCGCAACGCTTGGGCCATTGAAGCCAGCATGGATCAGGATGTTGTCGATGCACGGTACATCCTCTGAGCGCATGTTCCAGCTCCACCGGTTAAGTCCTTCTGCGACCGGCGCGTATTCGTGCTCGATCGGCCGCCTCGGCTCCTCGTTACTTTTCTCGCAGCGTTCCTGGTCCCCTTCAACACTCGACATCGTCCGCACCCGATCGCCATCTGCATTGAAAATTTCAATCGTCAGCTCGGTGTCTTCATCGACTTCATCGCGAATGTAGTAGTACAGCGGCACGTTGGGTGACGGGTTACCGCCCTCGAAATCGCCCGGACGGCTGCGCGGTTTACCCATCGCCCATGTCGGCGGTGTGTATAAGTGCAGCGCTTTGCCCGCGAGTTCATTCGATGCCTGCCGCACCGCCCACAGGTCGTCGAGCACCCAGAAAGCGCGGCCCTGCGTCGCGACGGCGAGGCCGTCTTCGCGCGCCCGCAAATCCGTGATCGGAACCGCCGGCAGGTTCAGGTCGAACGGCTGCCATTCGCCGCCATCGTCGAACGAAACGAACATGCCCTTTTCGGTGCCTGCGTACAGAAGGCCCTGCACAACCGGGTCTTCACGAACGACGCGCACAAACGAACCGTCGGGCAGGCCACGGTCGATGCGCCGCCAGTTGCGGCCATGATTGGTCGTCTTGTAGATGTATGGCCGGAAGTCGTTGAGTTTGTATCCGGTGACGGCGAGGTAAGCCGTACCTTCGGCATGTGGCGACAGGTCAATAGCGTTAATCATCGCCTCGCCACGATGTGGCGGCGAAACATTCGTCCAGTTCTCGCCGCCATCGCGCGTGATGTGCACCAGGCCATCATCGGCGCCGACCCAGATTGTGCCTTCTGCGTTTTTGCTTTCCTCGATCGCGTAAATCGTATGGTAGAACTCGGCACCGACGTTCTCGGGCGTCAGCGGCCCGCCGTTACGCCCCATGTTCTCGGGTTTGTTGCGCGTCAGGTCCGGACTGACCTCTTCCCAGTTAATACCGCGATCCGTGCTTTTCAGCAGGAACTGCGTGCCGTAGTAAATCGTCGAGTGATCGTGCGGGCTCGTGATAACCGGTGGATTCCAGTTAGCACGATATTTCAGGTCTTTCGAGTCCATGCCGTACACCATCTCCGGATACGGAATGATGTAGCGCGTCTTTTTGTTCGCGTGGTTGTACTCGGTCAGTGTGCCGTTGATCGTCGTTGCGTAAACCAGCGTCGGGTCGTCCGGATCAAACGCGATGTGCGCGCTCTCGCCGCCGCCGACGGCGTAGTAGTCATCGACACCAATGCCACCGTCCCACGCGTAACTCGCGATCGACACCGTCGAGTTGTCCTGCTGGCCGGCGTACAGCCGATACGGGTCCTGGTTGTCCGTGATGATGCGATAGAACTGCGCGGTCGGCTGGTTGTAAATCGAGCTCCAGGTTTCGCCGCCGTCAAACGTGACGTTCGCGCCACCATCGTTTGCGTTGATGATGTTGTCGCCGTTCTCGGGGTTGAACCACATGTCGTGGTGATCGCCGTGCGGCGCATCAACCTGTTCCCAGTCTTCGCCGCCGTTCACTGACTTGTACAGGCGCGTGTTTAGTGCCCACACCGTATCGGCATCAGTTTGATCAACTGCAATATGAATGTAGTACCAGGCGCGCGACCACAGGGCGCGATGGCCGTTGACCAGTTTCCAGCTGGCACCGTAGTCCTCGCTGCGCCAGACGCCGCCCTCACCGGGCCCGGCTTCGAGCATGGCGTAAACACGGGCAGGATTGTCTGCCGACACCGCAATACCGACTTTACCAATCAGCTCGGGTAAACCGCCCTCCAGCATTTGCCACGAGTCACCGCCGTCGACACTCTTATATATACCGCCGCCCTCACCGCCGGATTTGATGAACCAGGGTTTGCGGCCGTGGTGCCACATGCCGGCATAAAGGATGCGCGGGTTGGTCGGATCCATCGTGACATCGGTCGCGCCGGTATCAGCATTCACTTTCAGCACGAGCTCCCAGTTTTCACCGCCGTCGGTCGTGCGATAAACACCGCGCTCAGGATTCGGCGCCCAGATCTGGCCCTGTACCGCGACGTACGCAAGGTCCGGGTCAGTGGGATGAATCTGGATCTTTGCGATCTGGCCGGCCTTCGGCAGACCCATAAAAGTGAACGTCTGGCCGGCGTCGGTGGACTTCCAGAGGCCTTCGCCCTGCGATGTCGTGACACCGCGAATCGGCGCTTCGCCCGTGCCAACGTAGATCACGTTTGGATCGGATGGCGCGACCCCAATTGCACCGATCGTGCCGACCGGAATCTGTCCGTCCGAGATGTTGTCCCAGGTTTGGCCCGCGTTGTTGGTCTTCCACAAGCCGCCGCCAGTCGCGCCCATGTAATAGAGCTGGTCGTTTCCCGGGACGCCATGCACCGCCGTCACGCGTCCGCCGCGCCAGGGACCAATCAAGCGGTATTCGAGGCCATCAATCAGGCCTTCTTCAACGGCGTCTGCCGATGCTACACCCGAGAACAGAATTACCGTGGCCAGCAGGCCAAGCGCAGGAATCGTGCGACGCATAATGCTTCCCCATTTTTTTTGCTTATGGGGATTAGTCTACGGCACCAATGCGCTATTAACCGCAGTTTTTTGTGAAAAACCCTTATCGAAATGGCACTCGGCGCATGTCATTAATAAGAGCAGAAGGCGCTCCTGACTTTCAAAGAATGGAGGATCTACCATGTTCAGAATTCCAGCCATATTCCTTACTGTCGCTGCTCTCGTATTGATTGCCGGCTGCCCGCGGTCCCCCGAATCGGCGGCCGGGTTTCGGCTCCCGGACGGCGACCCTGCCATGGGCCGCAGCACCTTTGTCGAGATGCAGTGCTACCAATGCCACACGATTAAAGGCGAAGAGTTTCCCGTTATCCCCAACACGGACCCGCCATACGTATTACTCGGCGGCAAAGTGACACGTGTGCGCACGTATGGCGAACTCGTAACCTCGGTCATCAATCCGTCGCACAAGATCTCACCGGCCTATGCCGAGGAACTTGTGTCAACGGATGGCGTATCCAAGATGTACATCTACAACGACATCATGACGGTTACGCAACTCACCGATCTTGTCGCCTACCTGCAATCACAGTACGACGTTGTCGTGCCGCAGGGCCGCTACCACGTATACCCGTAACTGCACATGAGCGAACGAACAACACTACTGGCTGTTCTCGAGCTGAACAGCAACCCGGACAGGCTGGTCGAGCGAGCAATCTGGCTTGCCCGGGCATTTGATTGCAGCATTCACCTAATGATGTTCGAGCCGGAAACTACGCTCGTGTCCAAACTGTTTTCAGCATCGAGTAACGAAGATCTGCTGCGCGACGAAGTTCACCGCGCCCAGGCCTCGATCGTTGCGAAGTATGCCGAGACGGTCAGCAACTCCGGCATTGATGTTGAAACGTCAATACTGCGATCACGCCCACTTGCCGACTACGTGCTGGAGAAAGCAAATGAATTGCAACCCAGAATCGTCGTCAAGGCCACTCGGTACCACAGCATCGCCGAGCGCAGCATTCTCGTTGATGCGGACTGGCAACTCATGCGGACCTGTTCGTTCCCGTTGTGGTTCGTTAAGTCGGAAACGCTGCCCGATGCGCCACTGATCGCTGCCGCCGTGGACCCAGGGCATGCTCACGATAAACCGGCCTCACTCGACAACGAGATCATCACCGCCGCAAAAAGCGTCGCCGCGGTAACCGGCGGCGATATTCACCTCGTTCATGCCTATGAGTCGATCGGAGACCTGGGCGCGGCAGCGACCTGGGCGGTCAAGGTGCAGCGCTTACCGGTCGAAGAAATTGATTCCCAAATAACTGACATGCACAACGCAGCACTCGTCAGTCTTGCGGAGCAGCACGATATCAACGTCGAGCACACACACATGTTGCCCGGGCGGGCACAGGCGGTGCTGCCCGCATTCGTGCACAGCCAACACGCGAACATCTTCGTCATGGGCGCGTTGTCACGCTGGGGCGTCAAGCGTGCGCTCATCGGCAGTACCGCAGAGCACATTATTGACCACTTGCCCTGTGACACGCTGATCGTTCGCGTCGGCGAATATCCGCTCGACCTGTAGTACCAGGACGGCATCGGTAGGTGAGTTCAGCATCCGGATTCTGGCAGTTCGTTGGCGGCATCGGCCTGTTCCTTTTTGCCATGCACCAGCTGGAGGCGGCATTAAGCGCCTTCACTGGCGGTACCCTGCGAAAATTCCTGCGGCATCACACTCGCACCGGCCTGCAATCGGTAGCAGTGGGTGCCACGGCGACGGCATTGCTGCAAAGCAGTTCACTCGTTGGGTTGTTTGTACTTGCGTTTGTCAGCGCCAGCCTGATGTCACTCGAGAATGCGCTTGGCGTTATCTTCGGCGCCAATCTTGGCACAACGATTACCG
>JBCAZN010000213.1:0-5246 GCA_038533035.1 Pseudomonadota bacterium | reverse complement strand
ATATGGTCTGCGGCACAGCGCTCCATGAGCTTCGGTATGCGCACGGTGCTGTCCACCATGGAGTACTCGGTGTGCACGTGCAGATGAACGAACTCCGCTGGCATCAGGCTACGTCCCTGACAGGTGCAAACGAACGCCGATGCTGGTCACAGGGGCCGTGTTTTTTTAGTGACTCAAGGTGTGCGCGAGTACCGTAGCCTTTGTGGCGCGCAAAACCGTAGTCGGGGTAAACAGCGTCCAGCTCAACCATGATGCGATCGCGACTGGTTTTGGCAATAATCGACGCGGCGCTGATCGCCGCCACTTTGCCGTCACCGCCGATGACGGCTTCGCCATTGAGCAGATAGTCATCGTATTGCAAGTCCGGTAGCCGATTGCCGTCGACCAGCACGCCGCTGGGTACGGTCGACAGTGCGGCGACCGCGCGGCGCATTGCGAGCATCGTCGCCGCCAGAATATTCAGCGTGTCGATTTCCTCGCGTTCGGCTGCGGCTACCGACCAGGCCAGCGCATGCTCACGAATGTCCACCGCTAGCTGCTCGCGCCGGGATTCGCTGAGTTTCTTTGAGTCGTCCAGACCTGCGATCGGACGCTTTGGATCGAGTATGACGGCCGCAGCCACGACCGGCCCGGCCAGCGGACCGCGTCCTGCCTCGTCAACGCCTGCGACGAGTTCGCCCAAGTCGAACAATTTTGCCTGCTGCATGATGGCTAAACTACCGGTTGGCCAGCTCGATGACGGCATCGGCGGCACGCTGGTCTGTGTCCTGTGCCAGCTCTGCGCGCAGTTTAGCAAATCTGTGACGTATCGATTCGCGCCGTTCGGGATCGTCAAGCAGTGCCGCAACGGCCGCAGCGATTGATGTGGGTTCTGCATCGTTCTGCATCAGCTCGGGCACCAGCGGCTCCTCGGTCAGGAGGTTTGGCAACGTGTAATGCGTGACCTTTACAACGCCGGAGCGAATCAGCAACAGGTGCGACAGCCAGGCCAGTCGATACGTCGCAACGGTCGGTTTGCCGAGCAACGCGGATTCGAGCGCCGCCGTTCCCGACGCGAGCAGTACGACATCCGCTGCACGCATCGCCAGGTCCGATTGTCCGTCCAGAACCTGAAATTTGTCGGTCATGTCAGCGGCCGCAATTTGTGCGTCGATAAGCGTGCGCAATTTCGGCGTCGCAGCAGGCGTCACAAACCTCATGTCGGACCGATCGCGTGCCATCACGGCGGCGGCCTCAACGAGAATCTCGCCAAGGCGGGTTACCTCGCTCATGCGGCTGCCCGGCAGGATCGCGACGACCTCGTTCGCCTGTATGCCCAGTGTGCGTCGCGCCGCGTCCGTATCGACGGTCTCCGGCGCTGCATCGGCTCGCGGGTGGCCGACAAACACGGCGTCGACGTCGTGCTGGTCGTAAATAGCCTTCTCGAACGGCAGGATACACAGCACCCGGTCGACGGCTTTTTTTACGGTCCTGACCCGACCGGAGCGCCACGCCCAGACCGATGGACTGACGTAATGCACCGTGCGAACACCGAAGCTCATGGAGCGCTGTGCCGCAGACCATATGCCGGCGGTTGCGCTCACGGACCAGAACAACCTGTTTGGACTCGTAAAGTTCTATCGCAAGGCGCTGGCCGCAGGAATCAAACCGGTAATTGGTCTCGATCTGCGCATCGTCAACGACGCCGATCCGTACCACCCCTTTACGCTGCTGCTGCTGGTTCGCGACAACGACGGTTACCGCAACCTGTCCGAGCTGGTCACGCGCAGTTATCTCGAAGGCCAGGTGCGTGGCTTGCCGATGGCTCGCCCTGAATGGCTGACCAGGGAAAGCTGCGACGGGCTCATCGCATTGTCAGGTGGTCGCGAAGGCGACGTCGGGCGCGCTTTGGCGAACAACCACGATGAGCAGGCGGCAGAATGCCTGCAACATTGGCTTGGGGTCTTCGGCGATCGTTATTACCTCGAGTTGATTCGAACGGGCCGGCCCGCGGAAGAAGATGTCGTACAACGCAGCATCAAACTTGCGGCTGCAAATAATGTGCCCGTGGTTGCCAGTAATGACGTGCGCTTTATCGATCAAGCAGATTTCAACGCGCACGAGGCGCGGGTTTGTATTCACCAGGGGCGTGGACTGGCCGATTCCGAACGACCCCGTTACTACAGCGATCAGCAATACCTGCGCACGCCCGACGAAATGGCAGCATTGTTTGCCGATGTGCCGTCGGCGCTTCAGAACAGCGTCGAAATTGCACGTCGCTGCAATCTCGACCTCAGGCTTGGTGACAGCGTGTTGCCGGCTTTTCCGGTGCCGGATGGCCAGACCGAAGCGGAGTTTCTCGATTCGGAGGCGACGGCCGGACTCAAGTGTGCCCTCGAAGTGAAGTTTGCAAACGAGGACATACCCGCAAGGGAACAAGACGCGGTTGCCGCGCCGTACCATGAACGACTGCGCAATGAGCTCGACGTCATCCAGTCGATGGGCTTCCCCGGGTACTTCCTGATCGTCGCCGACTTCATTCGCTGGGCACGTGTGAACGATGTGCCGGTCGGGCCAGGGCGTGGTTCGGGCGCGGGCTCGCTGGTCGCGTGGGTGCTCGGCATCACCGACCTTGATCCGCTGGCACACGACTTGCTGTTTGAGCGATTTTTGAATCCCGAGCGCGTCTCGATGCCGGACTTCGATGTGGACTTCTGCATGGAGGGGCGCGATCGCGTGATTGACTACGTCGCCGAGCAATACGGTCGCGAGCGCGTCTCGCAGATCATCACGTTCGGCACGATGGCAGCCAAAGCGGTCATTCGTGATTGCGGCCGCGTACTTGGTCAGCCGTACGGCTTTGTTGACCGCATCGCCAAGCAGGTGCCGTTCGATATAGGTATGACGCTCGACAAAGCACTTGAAGAATCCGAAGAACTCGCTTCGATGTACCGGGATGATGAGGAAGTGTCGGCGATCATCGATCTCGCGAAATCGCTCGAAGGCCTGGTGCGTAATGCCGGCAAACATGCCGGCGGTGTCGTCATTTCGCCAGGCGCGCTAACAGACTTTGCGCCGCTGTATTGCGAAGAGGGCGGCACCAATGTCGTCACGCAACTGGACAAGGACGACGTCGAGGCGGTCGGCCTCGTAAAGTTCGACTTCCTCGGCTTGAAGACACTGACGATCATCGACTGGGCCGTGCAGATCATTAACGAGTCCGATCCGGACGCGGATCTCTCGATCGACAACATTCCGGATCGCGACGCCAAAACCTTCGAGTTGTTGCGCAGCACCAAAACGGCCGCCGTGTTCCAGCTGGAATCCAGCGGCATGCGCGACCTGATCAAGCGCATGCGACCGGACCAGTTCGACGACCTGGTTGCACTCGTTGCCCTTTTCCGTCCCGGGCCGCTGCAGTCGGGCATGGTCGACGATTTCATTACGCGCAAACACGCGACGAACAAGGCAGACATCGACTACCTGCACCCGGACCTGAAACCGGTACTCGAGGAAACCTACGGGGTCATCCTGTACCAGGAGCAGGTGATGCAGATTGCGCAGGTGCTGGCCGGCTACACGCTGGGCGGCGCCGACCTGTTGCGTCGCGCGATGGGCAAGAAGAAACCTGAGGAGATGGCGAAGCAGCGCGAGATTTTCGTGAGCGGGGCGACCGAACGCGGTGTCGCGGATCAAACCGCAACGCGCATCTTCGACCTCATGGAGAAATTCGCGGGGTACGGCTTTAACAAGTCACACTCGGCCGCCTACGCGGTGCTGTCGTACCAGACCGCGTACCTGAAGGCGAATTTCCCGGCTGCCTTCATGGCGGCCGTCATGAGTGCCGATCTGCACAACACCGACCGCCTGGTCGTGCTGAAGGACGATTGCCGCCAGCTGGGTCTCAAGCTTGAGGCGCCGGACGTAAATCGCTCGGCCTATGCCTTCAGCGTGCCGCAAAAAGGCACCATTCTGTACGGCCTTGGCGCGATCAAGGGCGTTGGGCGCTCGGCCGTTGAATCGCTGGTTGCCGAACGTGAACAGAACGGCGCGTTCCAGAGTCTGACTGATTTCTGCCGGCGCATCGATCACGACAAGATCAATCGCCGCGCACTGGAAGCAATGGTGAAGTCCGGCGCGATGGACGGCTTCGGCCAGTCACGCCGCAGTCTCATGACGCAGGTTCCCGAGGCACTGCGCGGCGCGGATCAGGAAGCGAAGGCCGCCGCCGCGGGGCAAAACGATATGTTCGGTATTGCCGAGCCAGCGGCGGAGCCCGTCAAAGAGGAACAGCCGGCGCTCGCCGAATGGCAGGAACGCCTGTTGCTCAGTAACGAAAAAGAGGCGCTCGGCCTGTACCTCACCGGCCATCCGTTCGACGCGGTTCGTAACGACGCGCGTTTTCTTTCGGACGGCCGGCTGGGCGATATCATTTCCGAGCCGCCGCCGCAGTCAAACAAGGGCGAGCGCAACTACGCGCAGGCACGCCGCGAAGCAACGGTCGCCGGGCTGATCGTCGATATTCGCAAGCGCGGCAATCGCGTCAGCGTCGTGCTTGATGACGACACCGGGCGAATGGAAATCAGCCTTTTTAGCGAAGCATTCCAGGAATTCCGGCACCTGCTCGTCAAGGATGAGATCGTCATTGTGACAGGCGGGTTGCGTTACGACGATTTCATCGGCAGCTGGACCGTTAATGCCAAGAATGTCCTGCACATCGACCGCGTCATTGAGTCGCGCGCCAAGACCCTGGTTTTGAGCCTCGCACCGAACGGGCAGGGCAATGAGCTGCTCACGCGGCTGCACGATACGCTGCTGCCGTTCCGGGAGGGCAGTTGTGACGTTGCCGTGCGCTATATTGGCGATAACGCCGCTGCGCGCCTGTCGCTGGGCCCCGAATGGGCTGTTCGACCGAGTCGCGAGCTGCGCGATAAGTTGACGGAGCTGCTCGGGATCAATAATGTCCGTCTGCTCTACGCCCCAAACCGGGAACTGATGTAAACCAGGTTCGCTATGGATTTGAAATTTCTGGATTTTGAGCAACCGATCGCCGAGCTCGAGGCGAAGATCGAAGAGCTCCGCTATGTCGGTGACGACTCCGAAATCAACATCAATGAGGAAGTGGCGCGCCTCAAGGAAAAGAGCAAATCGCAGACTAAGGCGATTTTTGCAAAGCTGACGCCGTGGCAGACGGCGCGCGTTGCGCGTCACGAGTCACGTCCGTATACGGCCGACTACATCGAAATGATTTGCCCGGATTTCCAGGA
>JBCAZN010000212.1:0-5265 GCA_038533035.1 Pseudomonadota bacterium | reverse complement strand
GGCTGTGCCCACAAGTCGGATGCCATCAACTGCTGCAAGGCGGTCAACCATGTAGTCATGCACCGCGGACTCGTGGGCCTGAACCTTGTCCATGCCAATCGTCGTCAGGTAGTCGACGGCAGCGCCAAGCCCAACGACGCCGGAAATGTTCGGCGTGCCAGCCTCGAACTTGTACGGCAGTTCGTTGAACACGGTTTTGTCGAAGCGAACTTCGAGAATCATGTCGCCGCCACCCTGGTACGGCGGCATCGCATCGAGCAGCGCTTCGCGACCCCACAAAACGCCGGTGCCGGTCGGCCCGAACATCTTGTGTCCGGAAAACGCGTAAAAGTCGCAATCCAGCGCCTGTACGTCGATCGCTAAGTGCGGCACACCCTGGGCACCGTCGACGAGGACCGGAATGTTTCGTTTTTTCGCTTCGGCCACGATCTGTTGCACCGGGTTGATCGTTCCGAGCGCGTTGGACACGTGACCGATCGCAAGCATCTTCACCCGTTCGCTCATGAGGTCGAACAGGGCAGCGGTCTCAACTTCGCCGGCGTCGTTGATCGGCGCAACGACAAGCTCGGCACCGGTCTGCTCGGTGACCAGCTGCCACGGCACAATGTTCGAATGGTGTTCGAGATGCGTAATCAGCACCTGGTCACCCGGCGCGAGGCGAGGGCGGCAGAAGCTTTGTGCGACAAGGTTGATCGACTCGGTCGTGCCGCTCGTCAGGACGACTTCAGCGCGGCTGTTCGCATTGATGAACCCTTTGAGCTTGTCGCGGGCGCCTTCGTAGGCATCGGTCGCGCGATGGCTCAATGTATGCACGCCGCGATGCACGTTAGCGTGGTCTTCGCGCTGATAGCGTGCCACGGCATCAATGACCGAGGCAGGCTGCTGCGCGGACGCGGCGCTGTCGAGGTAGGTTAGCGGGTTGCCGTTGACCTGCTGGTCCAGTGCCGGAAAGTCGGCGCGGCAGTTCAAAACAGATTCCCGTATTTCGGCAGGCTGGTTCATGCAATCTCCTCCCCGACGAGCTCGCCGAGGCGCGTTTCAACCATTGCTGCGACGTGATCACGTGCGCCGTCGATCGGGCAGTTACTGACGAGGGCCGCCGCGAACGCCTGGGTCAGCATTTGCTTTGCCTTTTCGCGCTCTATTCCACGCGTACGAAGGTAGAACAACGAGCGCTCGTCAAGCTGGCCAACGGTCGTGCCGTGTGCGCATTTGACGTCGTCGGCATAAATTTCGAGCTCGGGTTTGGCGTCAATCTCTGCATGATCTGACAGCAGCAGGTTGTGATTGCCTTGCTGAGCGTCGGTACCATCGGCGCCTTCGTGCACGATGGCCTTGCCATTCCAGACACAGCGGCAGCGTCCATTGAGGATGCCACGATACTCCTGTCGTGACGTCGCGGGTCCGACGCGATGGTCGACGCGCGTGTGATTGTCGATGTGCTGGCCGTCGCCCGCGAGATAGATGCCGTTGAAATCGGCATGAGCCCCCGGACTGGCAAGATCAACATTTGTATCGTTGCGCACGAGACGTCCGCCGATGTCGATAGCAAGCATTTCAAAACTGGCATCTTTCCCGACTGTCGCCGTAAATTTCGTTGTTTCGACGTGGTCGTTGCCGCGCTGCTGGATACGCACGACACCAACATTGGCAGCGTCTCCGATCGACAAGCCAACTTCGCAATTTGCATACAGGTCGCCGCCGCCTGACGACTCGCGATACTCAACGAACTGGCAACGGCAATTCTCGGCGACCTCCACTGTGACGTCCGACGAAACGACGATGGCGTCATCCGTTGCGTCGTCGATGAGCAGCAGTCCAATCGGTGTTTCGATGTCAGCATTGACCTGTAGGTGCAACGTATGATTACCGAGCGCGTTATTCAGTTCAGCAAGTGCGTCTGTGGCTGGGCTTGCATCGGCCTCGCTAATCGTGAGTCCTGCGACAGTCGGCGTCGATTGCACGCGGCCATTTGCAATCACAATCCAGTCAGCGGGAATGGCGGACGTAATTGCTGCGATGCGCTCAACTGCCGATGCGTCTGGCGTATTCGCGCCGGCATCGAGCCAGCGAACCGAAATCTCTCGCGCGCTGGCAAGATCGGTGTACTTCCAGTTTTCTTCGCGCGGCGTAGGCAGGCGCTCGACGATGCTGCGAAGTTTGTCGATCGCGGGCATCGTCATGCGATGGCCGCCTCTTTGAGCCAGTCGTAGCCTTTTTCTTCAAGTTCAAGCGCGAGCGACTTGTCGCCCGACTTGACGATGCGGCCGCTGGACAGGACATGGACGAAGTCGGGCTCAACGTAATCGAGCAGTCGCTGGTAGTGCGTGACGAGCACGATCGCTCGGTCGGGTGACCGCAGCGCATTCACACCATCGGCGACCGCTTTGAGCGCGTCGATATCGAGACCCGAATCGGTCTCGTCGAGGATAGCGAGATCGGGTTCGAGCATCGCCATCTGCAGGATCTCATTACGCTTCTTTTCACCGCCCGAAAAGCCTTCGTTAACACCGCGATTGAGAAACTTGGGATCGATGCCGAGCTCGGCCATCTTGGCTCGAGCCAATTTCAGAAATTCGAAGGCATCAACCTCGCCCAACCCCTGGTGCGCGCGTTTGGCATTGACGGCGGCCTTGAGCAGATAGGCGTTGTTCACGCCCGGAATCTCGACCGGGTACTGGAATCCGAGAAAGACGCCTTCGCGCGCACGCTCCTCCGGGTCCAGTTCCAGGAGGTCGGTGCCCTTGTACAAAACGGTACCGCCGGTCACCTCGTAGTCCTCGTGGCCGGCGACCACCTGCGCGAGCGTGCTTTTGCCAGAACCGTTCGGGCCCATGATGGCGTGCACTTCGCCCGGCTGCACCGAGAGCGTAAGCCCGTTGAGAATATCGTTGCCCGCAACGCGAGCTTTCAAATCATTTATTTCGAGCATTGTTGCTTCCTAGCCGACGGCGCCTTCAAGGCTGACGTTCAACAACGCCTGCGCCTCGACGGCAAACTCCATCGGTAATTCCTTGAAGACTTCCTTACAGAAGCCGTTGACGATCATGTTGACGGCATCTTCTTCAGAGATGCCGCGCTGCCGACAGTAGAACAGCTGGTCCGCCGAAATCTTCGACGTTGTTGCTTCGTGTTCCACTTTTGCCGACGGATTCTTGATTTCCATGTACGGGAAGGTGTGCGCGCCGCATTCCTTGCCGATCAACAGCGAGTCACACTGCGTGTGATTGCGAGCACCGTGCGCCTGCGGCAGCACCTTGACGAGACCGCGATATGACTGTTGTGCGCGGCCGGCCGAGATTCCCTTGGATACGATGGTTGAACGCGTGTTCGGACCGATGTGAATCATCTTTGTGCCCGTGTCTGCCTGCTGCAGGTTGTTGGTCACAGCGACCGAGTAAAACTCGCCAACGGAATTTTCGCCGCGCAGGATGCAGCTCGGATACTTCCAGGTGATCGCGGAGCCGGTCTCGACCTGCGTCCAGGAGATCTTTGAGTTGGCGCCGCGGCAGTCACCGCGCTTGGTGACGAAATTATAGATTCCGCCTTTGCCGTTTTCGTCGCCGGGATACCAGTTCTGTACGGTCGAATACTTGATCTCGGCACCCTCGAGCGCGACGAGCTCGACAACGGCGGCATGCAGCTGGTTTTCGTCACGCATCGGTGCGGTGCAGCCTTCGAGATAGCTCACGTGACTGCCTTCATCCGCAACGACCAGTGTGCGCTCGAACTGGCCGGTATTAGCAGCGTTGATTCGGAAATAGGTCGACAGCTCCATGGGGCAGCGCACGCCTTTGGGAATGTAGACGAACGAACCGTCGCTGAAGACAGCGGAATTCAGTGCGGCGTAGTAGTTGTCGCGGCGCGGCACGACGCTGCCAAGGTACTTGCGAACCAGTTCTGGATGATCCTGTACCGCTTCCGAGAACGAGCAAAAGATAACGCCGGCTTCGGAGAGCTTTTTCTTGAACGTCGTTGCGACCGAGACGCTGTCGAAAACGGCATCGACAGCGACGCCCGCAAGCGCCGCGCGTTCGTGCAGAGGAATACCGAGCTTGTCGTAGGTCTCGAGCAGCTTCGGATCGACCTCGTCGAGACTTTTCGGGCGATCCTCGTCCGACTTCGGCGCCGCGAAGTAGGAGATCGCGTCAAAGTCGATGGGCGGATAATGGACATGCGCCCACTTGGGCTCGGTCATGTCGAGCCATTGCCGGTACGCCTGCAGACGCCACTCGAGCATCCACTCGGGTTCATTCTTACGAGCAGAGATGGCCGCAATGACGGACTCATCCAGGCCGGGCGGCAGGCTTTCGGTCGCGATGTCGGTTACGAAACCGTGTTCGTAACGGCGATTGACGATGCTTTCGAGATTATCGGTGCTCATTTCTTTTCGACGTTGATGGGAAGTCCCGCAAAGCGAAACTTCGGAATGGGGGAGTTGGTATGCAGCAGGTCGCTCAGCGAAACATCGTCAAGGGCACGGCGAATCGCAACGTTAATCCGTCGCCATGAGCCGCCAACGCTGCAGCTGCCCTCGTGTTCGCACTGACTGTCGGAGGCGCTGCATTCAGTAATTGAAACTGGCCCTTCCAGCGCGTCGATCACATCGGCGGCGCTGATTTCAGATGGCCGGCGGGACAGCTGATAACCCCCGTTCGCGCCGCGCGTGGAAATGACAAGGCCCGAGCGCGCCAGCGACTTCAGTAACTTGCTTACCGTAGGCAAAGCAATGCCCGTCGCCGAGGCGACGTCGGCAGCGCTGCAAACGGTATCGCGATTTGCGGCCAGGTGGGCCAGCAAAACCGTACCGTAGTCGGTGAGTTTGCTGATTCGTAACACGGGTTGATCCGGCGATATGCCTAATAAGGGACTATTTTAGTCCTATTTAGTTCCGGTGGCTATACCCGGCGGCGATTTCGGCGGCTTTTGGAGAGCTCGCGCCGGCAGCCTTTTTGCTATGCTACGCCGCTCTTGTGCCCGGTAAGGCGACCCTTGAGCGATACGTCAGAAAACCTGATCGAAATCCGCGACCTGAAATACTCGCGCGGCGCACGCGTGATCTTCAACGACCTCAACCTGACGATCAAGCGAGGCGAGGTCACGGCGTTGATGGGGCCGAGTGGTACCGGTAAGACAACACTGCTTCGATTGATTACGCGTCAGCTGATCCCGCAGCAGGGCGTCATTTTCGTCGACGGCATCAAGATCATCCAGGTCGATGGCATGACCGGCGGTGCCGGTGGGACCGCAGGCAACGCGGCACCG
>JBCAZN010000211.1:0-5296 GCA_038533035.1 Pseudomonadota bacterium | reverse complement strand
TATAAGGCCCGATTGATTAGAACTTGCCATCGACCGGTTTGGGTCAGTAGCAGACCCCAATACTACCCGAAATCAAAACGATCGATGGCAAGTTCTAATCAATCGGGCCTTATACATTGCGTATTCATCGTCTAATTCTTGCGCTGCTACTAGCCGGTCCCGCATATGCCGGCGACAACCTCTCGCCAGTAGAGTACGTCGGAGATTGGAAGCAAAGTCGCTCAATCACGGAAGGTGAAACTAATTCATTAGTCATCACCGAAAATTTCGCAGTTCGATTTACGCGGTCATTCGCGGAGGCATTCCCCGACCAAGAGTTTTCCACCAATGCTGGCGGACTCCGCTTCGTTGACGACCTCGCCATTGTAAAGTTGCATTGGGACAACGGTTATCTCGCTTACAAGCTTGTATTGTCTGGATGGCGCGCAGGAGATGTTCGAACGGTATTCGGCACGATGTACATGTATCGCGGTGGGAAACTCTACAATGGACTCCCAATTTCGTTTCAAATTGGAGGATCGTGAACGGCTGCCAGTGGTTGTCGAGTCCAGCCAGTCGATTCGTCTGAGGTAGAATTGCGGCTTACGACCTAAATCGGCCATCCGCGGATTCGGTTGAGGGAGATGATTTTGGCCTATAACGAACACCGCTCTTAACTCAAAAGCCTTGAACCTCTTTCGATTCAGCCGGGCCTCATACTCCGAATCAAAGCTGCATCCATCAGCGGCAAGTCCGTTTGACCCCGCCGGGCCACTTGTAATCTCAATCTGTGTTTTCGTGATTGGACTGTTGTTTTGGTTCACAGTTTTCTTTGCATATGTCCCCCTCACACTTGTTGAAAGTCGGGAGTTCTGGCTCGGACGGATGTCGGGAGGTTGGACTCTCTTTGAAGCGTACGTGTTCGTATGTTTGTTACTTGGGTACTGGATTCTATTCTTCCTGATTCGGCACTGGATCAGGTCGGAAATGCCGTCATTGCCAGTTTTGCTACTTTATTTGATGAGCGCCATTGTGATTGGCAGAGTTGGATTCAGTCTCTACGTTATGCGAACAACCGTGTTGAACGACCAGCTGTTTACTTGGATGCAGGAAAAGCAAGATATTCAAAGGGGGCGATATTATTTCGGTCGCGTTCGAGATGAGTCGCCCGAACGCTGCGATCCGGCCCCTGAACCGTGTGTCATTGTCGAGCTTGAGGACGGTCGATTTGTTATGGCGACCCTTGGGCCACGACTGAATCAGCCCAAGACCGAAATTGTAATAGTGGACAGTATGGTTGGCGCAAAAACTCGCGAGCACTACTATTATCAGGTGGACTACTACATTGAAGGCGACACGGAATACAGGTGGCTCAATCTAACTCGCCAATGACCGATTCTGGCCACTAGCAAACGGCCACTCACATTCGCTGGCTGCTTTGAATTCCAGCGGCTCCTCAGGCGAAAACACCTTTTAGCCACGCACTGATATCCGCGATCTCCTGCGGACAAACCGCATGCGCCATCGGGTACTCGTGCCAGTCGATCTGATAGCCGGCCTCCTCGATGGCATCGGCTGACTGACGACCCCACTGCATGGGCAGCATAGGATCAGATGTGCCGTGCGCCATGAAGATGGGAATATCCTTTCGACTCGACGCAACCTCGAGGTCACCTAGTATTGGCAAGTAGGTTGAAAGCGCCATTGCCCCGGCGAGTTCGTACTCGGTGTTTAACAACGTGTGCAACACGATTGCGCCGCCCTGCGAAAAACCGGCGATCACAATCTTGCCGGGTTCGATACCTCGCTCGACTTCACGCGCAATCAGTGTTTCCAGCATTTTGCCGCTTTCGCGCACGCCCGCCTGGTCGGCGCGACCGTCAGTATCGAGGCTCAGGATGTCGTACCACGCGCGCATCGCCATGCCGCCATTAATCGTGACGGGTCGCACCGGCGCGTGCGGAAAAACGAATCGCAAAGGAATGTCGAGCCGCAGCTCGGGGACGATGGGTTCGAAATCGTGGCCGTCGGCGCCGAGGCCATGCAGCCAGATGACGCTGCCGGCAGGATTTTCGCCAGTGGTGACTTCAACGGTCTCAGGAATGGCCAATTTTGGCTCCTATCGTGGGCAAGGCCGCGCAGTTTAACGAAAAAATCGCCAATTATGTGAATTCAGGGCTTGACTCAATATGCGCATGATGTTCAACTTATGCGCATATTTATGCGAGACAGGCTGTGCCAAACGGAAATCACGAGTCCCGGCGGGAGGCGATTCGCCAACTGCTAAGTAGCGGACCTGCGGAAACGCAAGATGCGCTCGTGGACGCGTTACAGGCACAGGGCTACGCCGCCACCCAGTCGAGCGTGAGTCGCGATCTGCGTGAACTGGGTGCGCTCAAGACCGCGGCTGGCTACCAGTTGCCGGAGACTCACCTGGACGGTGACGCTCAGATGGCCGAGGTCGCGAGCCTGATTCGCGGCATGCACCCTGCCGGTGCAAACCTGCTCGTTATCAACACCGCAATCGGTGCGGCACAGCGTGTCGCACTTGCGTTCGACCGTTGCGGCTGGCCCGAAATCGTCGGCACGATCGCGGGCGACGACACGATCTTCGTGGCGACCGAAACGGCCGCCGCACAAAAAAACCTTAACTCGCGGATCGAGCACGCTGCCCGGTCCTGATGGAGAACACGTTGAGCAAGGACACTTCACCGATCATCCTCGCCTTTTCCGGCGGCCTCGATACATCATTTTGCGTACCGTGGCTCAAGGAAAACTATGGGCGCGACGTCATCACGGCCTGCGTCGACACCGGTGGCATCGACGCCGACGCGGCGGTCGCGCTTAAAGAGCGTGCACTCGCGCTCGGCGCGATCGAGCACGTCCTTATCGACGCAAAGGAAGATTTCTTCGACACCGTTATCCGTTATTTAATCGCCGGCAACGTGCTGCGTGGCCAGGCCTACCCGCTGTGCGTTGGCGCCGAGCGCGGTCTGCAGGCCGAACGGCTTGCACTGCTCGCGAAAGAACGTGGCGCAACGACAGTTGCACACGGCTGCACGGCGGCAGGCAATGACCAGGTGCGGTTCGAAGTTGCGCTGCGCACCCTCAACCCCGGCCTCGAAGTACTGGCGCCGGTACGTGACAACAGCTGGGTACGCGACGAACAGCTTGCCTATCTCAAGAAACATGACCTGCCGTTGCCATCGCAGGGCTCGGCCTACTCAATCAATCGCGGCCTCTGGGGCATCACGATCGGCGGCCAGGAAACGCTGACGTCAGAAAACTCGATCCCTGAATCGGCGTGGGTTCTTTCAGCTAACGCATTCTCCGAGCCGCAGGAAGCATCGACACACACATTGGAATTTGCCGCTGGCGTACCGGTCGCACTCGACGGCGCGGCTCTGCCACCAGTCGCGCTCATCGAAAAGCTCGAAGTGCTCGCCGGCAGCTACGGCATTGGTCGCGGCATTCACCTCGGCGACACCGTGCTGGGCACCAAAGGCCGCGTCGCGTTCGAGGCGCCCGCAGCGATCACGTTGATCACGGCACACCGTGAACTCGAGAAACTGGTGCTGAGCGCGCAGCAGGCACGAATCAAAGACAGCGTTGCGGCCACGTACGGTGACCTTGTTCATGAGGGCAAACAGTTAGACCTGGCCTGCCAGGATATCGAAGCGTTGTTCGAGTCCTCTCAAAAGCGGGTCACGGGCACTGTGAAGTTTTCGCTGCGCCCCGGGCAACTGTTCATCGAAGGCACCGAATCGCCGCATTCACTGCTCGCAGCGACCAAGGGCGTCTACGGCGAGTCAGCCGGCGAGTGGACGCCGAGCGACGCACTCGGCTATTCACGCGTGCTGTCGCTGACGGGCACGCTGCAAACACGGGCCGCCGGAGACTGACATGAAGAATATCGTCGTCGACAAGGTGGCATCCGTCGCGCAACACAACGACGTTGCAGGCGAGGTGCGGCTGTCACCGGACATCCCGTGCGAGGAAGGCGTGCTCGTTGCGGTGCGCGTCCTCAACAACAAGTCACGTTACAACCAGCTTGAGCTGACATCGGGTCGC
This sequence comes from Pseudomonadota bacterium, assembly GCA_038533035.1. Classification (GTDB taxonomy): domain Bacteria; phylum Pseudomonadota; class Gammaproteobacteria; order Steroidobacterales; family Woeseiaceae; genus UBA1847. The sequence continues at coordinate 1,246 of JBCAZN010000211.1, read as the reverse complement.
ATGGCCACGGTCGCGCAAGGTGATGTTGTCGTTGGTGCGCTGGGACACCGCAACGCGCTGCGCGGCTACTCGGGCCACCTGCCGACATCGCTCAAGCCCGGTGACAAGGTGCAGCTGTTGAACATCGGCGGTGTTTTAGGCATTTGCGATTCGGCAAATCCTGATGTCGGCGCCCCGTTCGATTGCGAAGTACTTGGCACCGTCCTCGAATTCCCCTATCTCGGTGAACGCATCGGCGTTCCGGCACGCGCCGGCAACGCGAAGCTCGACCAGGACGCAACCCTGGACACGCATGGCGTACCCGTTGTCGCACTTGCGGGTACCTGCATGGATTCGGGCAAAACGGCGGCCGCCTGCCAGATCGTCAGCCGGTTGCGGCATCTCGGTTTCAATGTTGCCGCGTGCAAGGCAACCGGCGTTTCGTTGCGGCGCGACGTGCTCGCCATGGAAGACGCGGGCGCCACAGAGACGATGATCTTTTCGGACCTCGGCATCGTCACAACGACCGCCGAAAACGGCCCGGCCCTGACGCGCTCGTTGCTCTCCGGGCTTGGCGAGAAAAAACCCGACGTCATCGTGCTTGAGCTCGGTGACGGCCTGCTCGGCTCATACGGCGTCGGTGCCATTCTGTCCGACGAAAAAATTCACAAGGCACTGACCGCGGTCGTGCTGTGTGCCAACGACCCGGTGTCGGCCTGGGGCGGCGCGAAAATCCTGCGCGACGAATTCAACATCGACCCGGCCGTGGTTACCGGTCCTGCAACGGACAACGACGTCGGTGTGCAACAGATCGATGAGCGCCTCGGCCTGCCGGCGATTAATGCGCTGTCGAACGGTGCCGCACTTGGCGACCAGATCGCCGCGTTGCTGAAAAAGGAGGCCGCATGATGATCCAGGCAGTGGTACTTGGTGCGAGCGGCTACGTCGGCGGCGAATTACTGCGACTAGTTGCCGGACACCCGGAATTTGAACTGGCCGCTGCGGTGTCCGACAGCAAGGCCGACACAGCGGTGCGCGACACGTTTGGTCATCTCGCCATCGCGCTGCCGGATGCGCAGTTTGTTGGCCGCTCCGCATGGATCGGCGACATTGCGGAGGACTCGAAAGTCGCCCTGTTCTGCGCCGCGCCGCACGGCGAAGCGGCGAAATCCATTGCCGACGCGCTGAACGCGGGAGCAGCCAGCGACCTCGACATTCACGTCGTCGACGCATCGGCGGACTTTCGCTTTGCGGAACAGGCAACCTG
>JBCAZN010000210.1:0-5301 GCA_038533035.1 Pseudomonadota bacterium | reverse complement strand
TTTCGGACTGGCGGACGCGTGTGTCCGCCACGGAATCAAATCTAGGGTGGGGCGCTCGCCAGGAAATGAGCGCCCGCTGATATTGCGCTGAGCAAGTCATGAGATTTTCTGACGGCAGCCTGATTGGCTTCGTCAGAGCCTGTAAATCATTGGTTTCTAATAACTTGCCATCGCCGGTACGCCAAACAGGCTCTGGTGGAAGTGTGCGAGTACGGCGCACGCCAGTGCCCCAACCACGATGGTTATCAGATCGGAGGTTAGCGGCTGCTGTTCCGGTTTTTGCCAGTCACCGTCGCGGTGGTTAATAAACAGGATCTCCAGCAGCGCCCAGGCGGTTAAGCCGCCGAACAGAACCAGCGAGCGACTGTCACCGTTGGCGAGCAGGTGACCGGTGCCCCAGAGGATAACGGCCGTCATCTGCGGATGCCGAACATGGCGCTTGATGTTATTGCGAGTGCTTGACGCGACGATCAATACGAAAGCGATGGCGATCAGGACGCCGGGAATAATGCTGCCGGCGAGCGGTGGGGCATAAACGTGTGACGGCGATGCCGTCTTCCAACCCCAGACAATCAGCCCAATCGCAAGCAGGATGTCGAACGAAAACAACCCTTTGTAGGGAGCGGGTCCGAGCGCGCCTACCAGTTTGCCGCGCACAGACGGTGCAAGTGCCGGTACCAGGTGAGTAATACTCCATAGAACGATGCCTGCGATCAGTATTGCCATGCCCCAAATCCCCTATGCTCTTATCGTAGGCCGGAGTATAACGTTTCATGTTAAGTTGACGCCCATTGCGGCCACTGACGCGCGGAGTTTGGTATGAACGCTGACGGCAAATTGATGGATATGCTGACGGGATACGCTGCGTCACATCAGCACCCGTTCAACATCTTCGTACACATGATCGGGATTCCAACGATCATGCTCGGTGTCCTGATTCCGCTGACGTGGGTAGGATTCGAAGTCAGCGGATTCCGCATCGAGCTGGCGCACCTCTTGCTCTTGGGTTTCTTCCTTTTCTACGTGACGCTGGACGTGATCTTTGCGGTTGTATTCGCGATAGCGTCGTACGGACTCTTGCTGCTCGCACAAAAACTCGGTGCAACGCCTGGCAATACGGGCTGGTACATCGCCGCCGCGTGTTTCTTCGGCGGCTACATCGCCCAGTTCGTCGGACACGCCGTCGAGAAATCGATGCCGGTGTTGGTGAAGCACCCGATCCAGGCGAATCTTGCGGCACCGTTTTTCACGGTGGTCGAGTTATTCAAGATTGTCGGATTGCGTGACGGGCTGTTCAACGCGGTGCAGGAGCAGATTGAACTCGAGCGTCGGCAGAAAGCTGCTTAGCTCGTCAGCATCCAGTCGTAGACGAGATACCAGTCGGCGTTCAGCTCGACGCCGCAATAACCATAGTCGCCGCGACTGCCTGATTCGATCGAATCGCAAGCTCGAATTTTCTGGCCGTTTGTCGGGTAGACGAAACTTGCAACGAATGAGGTCTGGCCGCGTTCCTCAAAACCAAGAATGACGGAGATGCCGGCTTCAGTCCGATCGACGAACTTGGCGTCGATTGCTTCGAGCGCCTCGAGGACGTCCGGGTAGTCGACGTCTGTTTGACCCTCCCGGCCCGCGATATGGGCGCGAAGCCCGACAGGCGATGCAGACAGACTGCTTGCCTCCGGGTTTTCGGTCATGAATTCCAGAATTGTCGCAAGCTCGGACTCGCTGGCGCCAAAGTGTCGGGTAAGGGCCCATTCCAGCGGCCACGGCTGCAACGTCATCTCTTCAACGAGCCGACCCTGTACACGCTTAGGTAGCAGAGCAAACGAGACTATCAATACAGCGACGACGGTGGAGACCGCAATCCATATCCGATTGTGTGGCGCAATATTCATCGCGATTGCGTATACCTATTCCCGGTAGTCGAGGGCGCCGTGTTCTTTCCAGATTGCGGTTACAGTCGTGACCATCTGTCGGTAGTTGTTGAGGCTATCGCGGAGGTTCGGAAGTACAAATCCGTCAACATAGTGAGACATACCTGCTCCGATATCGGATATCGAGTCCGATGTTGTCATACAGGGAAGTCTAGCACCTGGATCGCGATTGCGAATTTGCGAGGGCAATACACAAAAAAAAGCCCCCGAATCGGGGGCTCTTTCGGTGTTTGGTGCCGAGAAGAGGACTTGAACCTCCACGGGGTTACCCCCACTAGCACCTGAAGCTAGCGCGTCTACCAATTCCGCCACCTCGGCAGTGTCGTAACCGCGTACAATGCTGCACATCGGTTCGGCAGGGCGCGCACTGTACTCAAATCACCTGCGAGCTGTCAATAATCAACCTTCACCAAAAGGAGCCACTTGAGTTGGCCCGAAAACCTGCAAAAAACAAGCAAAAGGGTAAAGGAAAGCCCTACAAACATCCGATACCCAATCCGAACGAGCTTATAGAGTTGCTCGAGGACGTCGGCAAGCCGGTCAAGGTCGGCAAAATTCTCGATGCTTACGGTCTCAAGGGCCAGCGCATGCGCACGCTATTGCTGGACAGGCTCTATGACATGGTCCGCAACGGCCTGATTCTTGAGAATCGCCGCAACGAGTTTTGCCTGACGGCCAAGCTGGATCTGATCACGGGCACGGTTAGCGGGCATCGGGACGGCTTTGGATTTGTGCGTCGCGATGACGGCGATCCGGATGACGTCTTCCTGTCGGCACGTGAAATGCGCGCGCTCTTTGACGGTGACCGCGTGGCGATTCGCATCGCGGGCCATGATCACCGCGGCCGATCCCAGGGTGAACTCGTCGAGGTTCTTGAGCGTGGCGTCCGCGAAGTGGCGGGGCAGTTCATTAAAGAACGCGGTATCGGCATCGTGATTCCCGATAACGCGAAACTTTCACACCGTATTCTGATTCCGAAAAAAGAGACCGGCGGCGCGAAGCCCGGCGATATGGTTGTCGCCGAGATCGTCGACTACCCGTCGAATGTTGAGCAGGCAACCGGGCGCATTACCAGTGTTATCGGTTCGCCCGATGACAAGGGCATCGCTACCGAAATTGCAATCCATGCGCATGCAATTCCTGCAGAGTGGCCAAGCAGGGTGCAAAACGAAGTCGAGCACTTTGGCAAGACGGTGCCATCGCAGGCAAAACGCGGTCGCACGGATCTTCGCGATACGGATCTCGTCACGATTGACGGTGCCGATGCGCGGGATTTTGACGACGCCGTTTATTGCGAAAAGGACGGTAACGGCTGGCGACTGCTGGTCGCGATTGCCGACGTCGCTCACTATGTGCAGGTCGGATCGGGACTGGACAAGGAAGCGACCCGCCGTGGCACCTCGGTGTATTTCCCCGATCGCGTTGTACCGATGTTGCCCGAGGTCCTGTCGAACGGACTGTGTTCGCTAAATCCGAAAGTCGATCGTTTGTGCATGGTCTGCGACATGCGCGTCAGTGCGGGCGGTAAGGTGACCAGGTCGACCTTCGTCGAGGGTGTCATGCGGTCGAAAGCGCGGATGACCTACAGCGAAGTCAATGAGTTTCTCGAAGGCCGTTCAAAGACCTCGGTGCCGAAAGGGCTACAGAAGTCGGTGCGTGAACTGCACACCATGTACAAAGCGATGGCCAAGGCCCGCAGCCGCCGCGGTGCGATCGAAATCGACCTGCCGCAAACCAAATTCAAGCTCAACAAGGACGGCGAGATAGACCGTATCGAGGTGGTGCCACGCAATGATGCGCACCGGCTCATTGAGGAGTGCATGATTGCGGCCAACGTGCAGGCGGCAAAGTTCCTGAAGCGGCATCGCATTCCGGGGTTGTATCGCGTGCACCCGAAACCGGATCCGGACCGGTTCGGCGAGCTGCGGCTGTACCTGGTGTCTCTGGGACTCAAAGTGCCGCATCCCGATCACATCGAGCCGCGTCAGTTTGATCAACTGATCCAGCAGGTCAAAGACCGACCCGATGCGGCCGCGATCACGATGACGATGATCCGCTCACTGACTCATGCTGAATATTCGCCCGCAAATGTCGGACACTTCGGGTTGGCGCTCGAGGCGTATGCGCACTTCACATCGCCGATTCGACGCTACCCGGATCTTCTTGTGCATCGTGCGATACGTCATATCCTGCAGGGCGGTAAGCCCGGCAAGTACGACTACAGCGCGCAGGAGATGGAGCGGCTCGGCAAGATTACGTCAGCACATGAAAAACGTGCCGAAGACGCGACTCGTGACGTCGAGGCCTGGCTCAAGTGCCAGTACATGGAGGGCCACCTCGGCGATGAATTCGAGGGCGTGATTACGGGCGTGACCAATTTCGGCGTGTTTGTGCAGATTCCGGACCTGATGACCGACGGACTGGTACACGTTACGAGCCTTGCGAACGACTACTATCAATACGACTCGGCAACACAGCGACTCGTGGGCGAACGCAGCGGCAAGAAATTCAGCCTCGGGGATGCGATGCGGGTGCGCGTGCACAAGGTCGATATGGAGACGCGGCGGATCGACTTCAGACCGGTTGACTCGGGCCGGAAAGAGTCGCGCCGGAGAGAGTCGCGTCGGAAATGAGCGAATAAGACATGAGCAAAGCTCAATACATCACAGGCCTGCGCGCTGTCGAACAGATCATGGGCAGCGGTTCGGTGGAGGTGCGTCGCATTTACGCCGAATACCAGACGGCAAACCCCCGGGTGGAAGCGATTATCAAGGCTGCAAACAAAGCCAGTATCGAGGTGCAGCCAGCGAATCGTGCGCGATTGACGCAGATCAGCGGTGAGTCACGCCACCAGGGCGTCGTCGCCGAAGTACGGCGCAGCACAATGCTTGACGAGGGCGGGCTGCGCTCGCTGGTTGAGGCTCGACTCGAAGCCGGTGAACCACTCCTGTTGCTGGCCCTCGACGGCGTGCAGGATCCACACAATCTCGGTGCCTGCATGCGTACGGCGGATGCCGCCGGCGTCGACGCGATTATTGTGCCGCGTCATGGCGCGGCAGGTCTGGGACCTACTGTCAGCAAGGTTGCGGCCGGCGCCGCCGAGCAGCTGCCGTTCGCACCGGTCGGCAATCTCGGCAAAACGCTGCAGTGGCTGGGTGAATACGGCGTGCGTGCCGTGGGCACGAGCGACAAGGCCGATTCCGGACTGTACGAGGCCGACCTGAGCGGCTCGCTGGTGCTGGTAATGGGGCGCGAGCACACGGGTTTGAGCAAGTCGATAACGAGCCGCTGCGACGCCCTGGTGAGCCTGCCAATGGCGGGCGTGGTCTCGAGCCTGAACGTGTCGGTCGCTACCGGTATTTGCCTG
>JBCAZN010000209.1:0-5323 GCA_038533035.1 Pseudomonadota bacterium | reverse complement strand
GTTCAGCGTTTCGACGTGGTCGTAAATTGCGATCGAGACGACCCGCGTCTCACCGGGGATGTTGCCGCCCACCATGAGCACGACGCCAAACTCGCCGAGCGTGTGCGCGAAACTCAGGACCATTGCGGTAACGAAACCGCGCAACGAAAGCGGCACGGCAACGGTGAGGAACGTATCGAGTTTTGATGCGCCCAGTGTACGCGCCGCTTCCAGTTGCTGTTCGGGCAACGACGCGAACGCGTTGTGTATCGGCTGTACCGCGAACGGCAGGCTATAGATGCAGGAGGCGATCACCAGCCCGGCAAACGAAAACGTCAGCGCGCTACCCGTAACCTCCACCCACCAACTACCAATAGCGCCATTCGGCCCGAGAAGAATCAGCAGGTAGAACCCGAGCACCGTCGGCGGCAGCACCAGCGGCATCGCGACCAGCGTTTGCACAACGGGCTGTATTCGCGAGCGCGTGCGCGCCAGCCACCACCCCAGCGGCGTGCCGATAACGACGAGTATCAGCGTCGCAATGATTGCGAGCTGCATCGAAAGCCAAAGCGGTTCGAGGTTCATTGCGATTCGGTCAGGTAGCCGTCGTCGACGATAATGCCGCGGATTTCCGGCTGCTTAAGGAAGTCGAGAAAGTCGGCAGCTGCTTGCGGGTATTCGGTCCGCGCCAGTACCACCGCTTGTTGCCGGATTGCCGAGTAGTTGCCGTCTCTGGCTGGCGCCAGGCAACCGCCCTGCACCGATGCCGGTTTGCCGATACCCAGTTCGGCGTTGCCGGAAATTACGAAATGTGTCACCTGTGACACGCTTTCGCCGTAAACGAGTCGCGGACGATAGGTGTCAGCCAGACCAAGGCTCTCAAGGTATTCCATCGCCGCTCGCCCGTACGGCGCCGTAGCGGGATTCGCAATGGCTAGCTTTCTAAACTCACCGTTCACAAGCGCATCGTGACAGTTTCCCGACGGAAACGTCTGTCCCGAGGAAAACAACCAGAGTTGGCCATTCGCGTAGGTGAGTCGTTGCGCGTCCAGCGTGAGACCGGCTGACTCCAGTAACCGCGGTCGTTCGTCATCGGCTGCCAGGAATACGTCGTAGGGCGCGCCGTTGACAATCTGCGCATACAGCTTGCCTGTGGAACCGCTGACCAGCCGCACGGGCGCGCCGTAGTCCTCGGTGTAACGACTAGCGATAACTTCGGCAGTGTTCAGAAAGTTGCTCGCAACCGCGACGGTAAGGACCTCATCGTCGGCTGCAGCGACGCCCGACAACAGCAATAAAAGAAGCGTAAACCGTCGCACTGCGTTTACCGGCTGGCCAGCTCCGCTTTCTTGATGCGCCGATACTTGTGCAGAAGTGGCTCTGTGTATCCGTTTGGCTGGTCGCAGCCTTCGAACACCAGCGCGCACGCGGCTTTGAAAGCGATGCTGTTGTCAAAATTGTCACTCATGCGTTCGTATGATGCATCACCCTCATTCTGCTTGTCGACGACGGCCGCCATGCGTCGGAACGTCTCCTCAACCTGCGCTTTGTCCACGATGCCATGCAGCAACCAGTTCGCAATGTGCTGACTCGAAATTCGCAGTGTCGCCCGGTCTTCCATCAGCCCAACATCGCTGATGTCAGGCACCTTGGAGCAACCGACACCCTGGTCGATCCAGCGCACAACATAGCCAAGGATGCCCTGGGCATTGTTGTCGAGCTCGTCCTGTATCGCTTTGGGCGACAGCGACGAGTCACCCGCGAGTGGCGGCATGAGGATTTTCTCGAGGCTCGCCAGCGGCCGCCTTGCGATCTCTTTTTGGACGCGACGAACAGAACACTGGTGGTAGTGCGTTGCATGCAAGGTCGCCGCTGTCGGTGACGGCACCCACGCGCAGTTTGCGCCAGCCTCGAGGTGCGCCATCTTGCTGTTCATCATGTCGAGCATCTCATCGGGCTTGGGCCACATGCCTTTGCCGATTTGTGCCTTGCCCGAAAAACCGCTGCGGATACCGACATCCACATTCCAGTCCTCGTAGGTCAATAGCCACGGTTGCGACTTGATGGCTTCCTTGCCGAGCATCGGTCCGGCCTTCATGCTGGTGTGAATTTCGTCGCCGGTTCGATCGAGGAAGCCGGTATTGATAAACACCACGCGTTTTTTCGCTGCGGCAATGCACGCCGGCAGGTTGACGGTCGTGCGTCGCTCCTCATCCATGATGCCGACCTTGATCGTGTTTTCGGCGAGCTCGAAAAGCTGCTCGACCCGACCGAACAAGGTATCCGTGAATGCAACCTCGTAATGGCCGTGCATCTTCGGCTTCACGATATAAATGCTGCCGGCGCGGCTGTTCGGCTGCAGGCCGTCGCGCATGCGATCGGTCATGGCACACGCCGTCGTCATGACGGCATCCAGGATGCCTTCGAACACCTCGTTGCCGTCTCGATCTAGAATTGCGTCGGTCGTCATCAGGTGACCAACGTTGCGAACGAGAAGCAGGCTGCGACCGGAGAGCACCAGCTCTCCACCGTCGGCCGCCGTGTAAACGCGATCCGGCGCCAGGGAGCGCGTCATTTCCCGACCGCCTTTCTCAAATGTTGCAGCGAGGTCACCGCGCATCAGTCCCAGCCAGTTGCGGTAGACACCGACTTTGTCCTCCGCATCAACAGCGGCAACAGAGTCTTCGCAATCCTGAATGGTTGTGACGGCCGACTCGAGAATCACGTCAGCGACGTTTGCGGTCGCCTCTTTGCCGATCGGATGATCCGGATCAATGAGGATCTCGATATGCAGTCCGTTGTTACGGAACAGGTACTGGCAGCGACTGCTGGTTTCACTGTAGCCGACAAACTGCGACGGGGTTTTCAATTTTGTGGTTTCGCCGCTCGATAGAGAAGCGACCAGCTGTGCGACGCCGTCTTCTTTGGTTATGCCGTAAGTGTTGACGTCACTGTGGCTAACGCCGTCCAGCGGCACCGCTTCGTCGAGGAAACGAGTTGCGTACTGAATGACGGCGGCGCCGCGGGCTGCATTATATTCAGTGCCACGTTGCTGCCCGTCGTCTTCCGGAATGACGTTGGTGCCGTAGAGCGCGTCGTAAAGGCTGCCCCAGCGAGCATTTGCGGCGTTGATCGCAAACCGCGCGTTGCTGACGGGAACGACAAGTTGCGGGCCCGCGACCTCGGCGATTTCCGCATCGACATTTGTTGTTTCAATCTGCGTGAACGTGTCGTCGCCCTTCAGATATCCGATCTCGCGAAGAAATTCGACGTACTCGGCATGATCCCAGGGCTGCCCTTTCCGCGACCGATGGTAGTTATCGATTTTCGCCTGCAGGTCCGTCCGGATTTGCAGCAGATCCCGGTTTACCGGGGACAGGTCATCGATAATTGCCTCTACGCCGGACCAGAATGCCGACCCGTCAAAGTTGATCGCGGGCAGCAGCTCGTCCTCGACAAACCGGTGGAATACGGGGTCGATGCGAAGCGAAGCAATCTGTACGTGGTCGTCCTGTGTCATGGGCGCGGAATCCTTGTCAACGGCATGTCCTTGTGGCGTATACTATGGCGAGACACTTTGAAATTTCACAGATAAAATTTTACAGCGTCAATTTCACAATACAATGGCAAACCAACACGGCATCAAGCGCAAAGCCCACTTTCTCGGCACGAAGATAAAAACGCTGCGCAAGCGCAATCGTCTCACGCTCGAGGACCTGTCCGTGCGTTGCATCCAGATCGATGCCGAAGCCGGCCCCTCGGTTTCCTACCTGTCGATGATCGAAAATGGCAAGCGCGTCCCGTCGGAACGCCTGCTGCATATCGTCGCAGAAATTTTCCAGAAAGACCCGGAATGGTTTTTCGATGAGTCGCTTGAAGAACAGGCGATCGATACAACGCCGCAGGCGGCCGTCGTCGGCATGCCGCTGGAACCGGGCTTCCTGTTTTCCGAAAACTCGCTGCAGCGCGCGCTTCCCGAACTCCTCGCACAGACCGGCACGACCGGCCGCAGTTTTGCACACCTGCTGATTCGCGCACATCAGGAATCCAACCAGAACCGCTTCCCGGATCTTGAGCGCGCCGCTGAGAGTGTCGGCAAGAAACAATTTCCGCTGCATGTTGAAGACGTCGTCGACATGGCCAAGCGAATCGGCCTGGACATCAAATGGTTTGATAACGACCCGTTCCGGGATCGAGGCGAAGGTGACGCGCCGTTTGAAATGCTGGTGCGTTCGTTCTTCGATGCACCCGGAACGGTCTATCTCAACAATTCACTCAAGGAAACGCCCGCCCGTCTGAAATACGACCTTGCGAATCACATCGCACATAAGGTTCTGCACGATGGCGACGGCGCACGGGCACCCCAGGTATCGGGTGGTCGCGTTTCCGGCCGGCGTCACGAATCCAATTCCGAGAACCTCGATGCAAAAGACGTGCTGTATGCGTGGCGGGATTTCGAATGCAGCTATTTCGCGGCAGCACTGCTCGCGCCGAAAACACCGTTCCGGCAGTTTCTGGCCAAGCACGCCTATGCGATCGACGCCGGCGACAAGGTCGACCTGACGACGACCCTTGTCATGCGCCGCATGTCGAGCGTATCGCCGTATACGCACTGGCACTATTTCGACGCCTACCCGCCTGGCAACCTGCGCGCGGTTTACCGCGGCAACGGCATTCCGCTGCCGTGGGGCAACATGACGATGGTGTCGGACCCGTGCCAGCACTGGGCGGTATTTCGTATGCTGAACGCGCGCTCGACCAAGCCGTCGTCACAGATTTCGGTATTGCGCAGCGGCGATATCAAACGACTTTATTGCTGCCAGTCGATTCGCAGCCGCGATGCTGCAGGCAATCGCCACGTGCTGTGTGCCGGCGTCGATCTTGCGCCTGCGTTGGCGGCGCAAAACATCGACCCCGACAAGACGATCGACATGATCGAGGCAAGCTGTAATAAGAATGGCGGTTCCGGCGAAATTCCCCGCGAGGCTCGCGAACAGCTCATCAGTATCAGCAAAATTCTGAATATTGGCTGGATTGCCGAAGGCGTCGAAAAGGAAGCCACGATTATCTGCCAGCGCAGCTCAAACTGCCCACGCGACAAACATTGCCTCGGCCAGAAGGTACCGAAGCTCAAACCACGCATTGACGAGATTCGCGAATCGATTATCGCGGGTTAGTCCGGCCTATTTCGGGCAGAAAATCTTGTAGATCGCCCTGATCAGTTTGCGAACCTCGCCGTCGGCGAGCCGGTAATAGATCGTTTGCGATTCCCGTCGTTGTCGCAGCACCTGGCACGCATGCGTCGCGAAGGGCTTGTGGCGACACGACGGGAATCGCAAACGAT
>JBCAZN010000208.1:0-5335 GCA_038533035.1 Pseudomonadota bacterium | reverse complement strand
CTGCCATTGGCAGTCGCTCCGAATTTCTGCGTCAACGGTGTTGATCGACTGGTACCGCTGGTCGTTGAGGAGCCGTCCATCGTAGCGGCGCTGAGCAGTGCCGCTGCTCTGGCCCGAGCGGGCGGTGGTTTCACCGCAGAATGCAACGAGTCGTTACTGGCCGGACAGGTGCACATTTCGGGTCTAGCGGATGCGGACGCGGCAGTCCGATCTCTGCAGGATGCCCGAACGGAACTGCTGCAACTCGCGGACAGCGTGCATCCGCGTCTCACCGCACGCGGCGGTGGTGTACGGGATATTGAGTATCGCACGGTCCGGTTACCGAACGGCGTGCCCGTAGTTGCTGCGCACGTATTGGTAGACACGTGTGACGCGATGGGCGCCAATCTCGTCAACAGTATCTGCGAGGCGATTGCGCCGCGCATCGCCGAGATTTGCGATGGCGTTGTCGCCTTCGGCATTCTTTCGAATCTCGCCGATCGCTCGCTCGTGCATGCTCGTGTTTGTTATGCCGAGGAAACACTTGGCAGCAACGACATGACCGGTACCGAAGTACGCGACGCCATCGTCCTCGCCAATGATATTGCGATAGCCGACGCGCATCGTGCCGCGACCCACAACAAGGGGATTATGAACGGTATCGACGCGCTGGCCATCGCAACCGGCAACGACTGGCGCGCGATAGAGGCGGGCGCACACGCGTTCGCAGCCGACAGCGGCAGTTATCGGGCGTTAACGAACTGGTCGGTCGATCAGGATGGTGCATTGGTCGGTGAGATCACGGTGCCGCTCAAGCCCGGTACCGTTGGCGGTACGCTGGCTTCAAACGGTGCAGCGGCGCTGGGTCTCGCCCTGACCGGTGTGAGCCGTGCGCGTGAGCTCGCTGAGCTCATGGCAGCCGTTGGCCTTGCGCAGAATTTTGCGGCGCTACGAGCGCTCGTAACGAGCGGAATTCAGAAAGGACATATGCGTTTGCATGCTCGCAGCGTCGCAGCCGCTGCTGGCGCGAAGGCAGCGAATATCGACGCGGTTGTGGAGCAGCTTGTCGCCAGCGGCGAGGTCAAAGCATGGAAGGCACGCGAGATAGTCTCGCAAATGGCTACCGCCGAGTTGCCTACCGACGCGGCAACCGCCGCCGGCAAAATCATCCTGTTTGGCGAGCATGCCGTGGTCTATGGCCGGCGCGCCCTTGCGGTGCCAATTCCCGGTGCTGTTCGGGCAGTCGCGCGAAAGTCGTCTGACGAGACGCGCCTCAAGATTCCCGAATGGGGTTTCGCAGCGTCCATCGCCGAAAGTGACGCGACGGGCGTAAATGGACTCATCAACACGATCCGTCACGAACTCGACTGCCGTGATCAGCATTTTGCTATCGATGTCAGTGCCCGACTGCCCCGTGGCAAGGGCCTCGGTTCGTCCGCGGCAATTGCCGTCGCCGTGACGCGCGCCGTCGCCAGGGCGGCGAACAAGGAAGTCGATGCTGCGCGTGTCAACGAGATTGCGTTTGCCTGTGAAAAAATCACGCATGGAACGCCGTCCGGCGTCGACAACACGGTGTCCTGTTTTGCTCAGCCGATGCTGTTCCGGCGTGGCGACGACGACGCGTTGGAGATTCGAAATCTCGAGGTCGCCGACGCGCTGCCAATTGTTGTGGCTATTGCACGCGGTGACGGTGCCACTGATCGAATGGTGGCCGGCGTGCGCGACAGGCGTGACCAGTCGGGCGGCCGCTACGACCGCATCTTTGACGAAATCGACGCGCTCAGCAGCGCGGGCGCCAGCGCGCTGCAGGCGTCAGATTACAACGAACTCGGGCGACTGATGAATATCTGCCAGGGACTGTTGAATGCCGTGGGCGTTTCCACCGCGGAGCTCGAACAAATGCTCGAGATCGCACGGGCCCATGGTGCGCTCGGGGCAAAACTGACGGGCGCCGGCGGTGGCGGCGCTATTGTTGCGCTGTGCCCGGGGACGGCTGATCGGGTACGATCCGCGCTCGATACCGCGGGCTACGACGTGGTGAATGTCGAGGAGCTTGCATAATGAACAATCCGCACCGAGTGGTTTCATCCGAAGGCGAGGAGCTGATCCTTGTTGATACGGACGACCAGGAAATCGGGTATCGGTCGAAAGCGGAATGCCACGACGGGGACGGCGTGCTGCACCGCGCTTTTTCGCTGTTCCTGTTTAACGATGCCGGCGAATTACTCCTGCAACAACGGGCGTCCGGCAAGCGCCTGTGGCCCGGCTACTGGTCGAACAGCTGTTGCAGTCACCCGCGTCGCGGCGAATCGCTTGAAATTGCGACAATGCGGCGCCTCGATGATGAGCTCAACGTGTCCGCCGAGCTAGAACACGTCTACCATTTTTGCTACCAGGCGCGGTTTGGTGACCCCGGGTCAGAAAACGAACTGTGCCACGTGTTCCTCGGCCGACTGGCGGGCGAAGTCCATCCGAACGACAGTGAGATTGACGCGATTCGGTTTGTATCAAGAGCAGACCTCGATGCCGAGCTCAAGCAAACGCCGGACGTTTTCACGCCGTGGTTCAAACAGGAATGGGAAAGTTTGAAGTCTGATTACCGCGAGCAGCTGGATCGCTACGCGATATAACGGTAATACTCGATGCCGAGGTCGGCGAAGTGCCTTTCGTCGCTGCCACCCACCCGGTCAATCACAAACTCGTTATTCTGCACGTAGTCGAGTCCGTCGACACGGCGGCCATCGTGTAGCGCTTCGTACTGTGCCCGGCTCAGGTCGATCGTGAAATCCATTGCGTCTGCGAAGCGAATCTTCGCCGCCGCTTCGCGCCAGCCGTCTGCCATAAAAAACGGGATGACTTCAGCGGCATCGCCGCTGCCGTAGCCAAGCGTCAGGACTTCCTCGCCAACGTCGAGTGAGCCTTCGTCGAGTGCCTGTTCGAAACCAGCAGCCATCCACGCTGGCAAAGCGGCCGTATAGACGTTGCCGAGATCCAGCATCGTGTCGCTGCCAAGGCGCAGCTTGTCGAGGATTTCCTTGCGGTAGTGGCGTGATGCGCGGAATGCGCGCAGAACGGCCATCGTCAGCGGATAGGCCTCGTAATGCAGGCGTTCCGCATCAGCAAGCGTTGCGACCTCGGGCTTCGAGGTCATTTCATCCAGCACCGCGTCGACCTCGATACCGGCTTCATAGCAATAGGACGCCAGTTCGGCCTTGTCGTCCGCGCTGCCCTGGCCCAGGGCGAACAGGTACGAGACAGCCCAGCCGGTTTCCGGCATGCGGCGATACGGGCGATGCATGAATAACGTGCGAAGACTGCGCAAATAGTCGCTCGACTTGAGCTCGCGCTTTTCGTACATGTCGTTCAGCGCGTGCAGCGTTTCGTCGATGTAGCAGGTAGTCGAGTACTTGCCGTTAAAGACCGGGAAATCCTGCACCTGGTGCGATTCGGAGCGATCCTGGCCGCAGAAGCGCAACATCGGCTTGCGAAAGTCCATGATGCGATAGTCCGATGCGGAGCCTGACCCAACGAGATCCACGACGGCCAGCTTGGGATCTTCCTCGAGCAACATCGCCACGGCACCGGCACCCTGCGTCGGTTCGCCGGAGCTGCCGCGCGCGTATTCGGCGATGTCGGCACACACCACGATCGCCTGGCTTCCGGCACCGTCCAGTGCCAGGTGGCGGATAGCGCCTTTCATGCCGTAAACGCCACCGAGACAGGCATGCTTGAATTCCGGGACTTCGCAGCTACGGGCGATGGGCGGCTTGCCCCGGAACGCCAGCGCTTCGTCGACCATGCCTTTAACAATAATCGCGCCTGCCGAATTATCGGTGCTCGACTCGGTGCCGAGGCCCAGGAACTTCACGCGCGCCGGGTCAATATCGTACTGGTCGATCAGTCGGATGACGGCATTGGCCGCCATCGTGTAGACGCTGTGATTCGGGCCACGCACGCGGAAACTGCGCCCCACGACTTCGCGGATCTTCGGCCACTGGTTGTCGGTCCAGCCACACCAATCCTCAAGCCACACGCGATACGGCGGCATATAGGCGGCGAGGCCTGAAATTCCGATAGATATGTCGTTGCGAGTTCTGGTCATGGGAGGAGTCGTGATAGCCCGGCGATTTTAGTGGTCCGGGCCTTTTCACTCAACCACTTATTCTACATCTTCAACAGTGATGGTGATCACATCAGATGCAAGGGGCGGGTCGTGTGGAATATGCAGGTGATCACCAAGCAGCATCTGCAGCGTGTGCTCGCCGGGTCCCAGCGTGATTTCGGTCGAGGTGCTGCCATCGCCGAAATGGACATGTTGGGCATCGGCCGGAATCGGCAATCCGAGGTCAGGCAGCCCCGTGTCGATCAACAGGTGATGGTGACCGGAGTTTGGCGCGTTGTTGCCAGCGGGAACAACCTCCATGCCCGCTATACCAAATTCAATTGTGACCGGGTTAGTGACCGTATCGCCGTCCGTCGGCGTTATGAAAAACACCGCAGCGCCTTCGGCCGAGGCCGAGCGCGGCAGTACCGCCGGTGCACTGTCAGTCGCAGGGGTTTGTGCCTCGTCGACGACCTTGGCGGGTTCTTGCGGCGGTGTTTCCTTGCCACAAGCGGCAAGGCATGCAGCGAGTACCAGGATGGTCAGCAGTCTCATTCTCATTCTCCAACAGATATCAGCGCGAACAGCAGCGCGCCGATGAAGGTTACAAACAGGCCCAGCAGGTAGGCAACCTGCAGCAAACTGTACTTGAAAATAGTGACCAGATGGCCTTGCCCGTAAACTTTTCGCATCGCCTTGTACAGGTATACGGGAACATAAAATGAGGCAACAACGAGGATCAGGTCGGTTGCCGGCTTCGGCACGAATGGAACTGCATTACCCAATCGTGAGAACAAAATTTGCAGCGTCAGGATCAGGAAGAAGAAGGCGTGGAAGTGTATGAAGAACAGCAGGTGCTCAACGAAGTAACGGCGTGACAACGGATACAGCATTTTTAAAACGAGTGCCATCAACGGCAATAGCACAATTAGTGCTACTGGCAGGTTGTCGAGCAGCAGGTTCACGAAGGAATCGCCTGCATCGAAAGTGATGCGTTCACAAATTTTCTTGAGCCGCTCAGGCGTTGCGCGCCGCTGTACCCATGGCGGCATGTCCTCGAGGTCCTCAAGGTCGACGGTGCACTCGGAACTGCGTTGGCCTTCTTCATCAACCGTGATGCTGAAGCGGCCAGGCGACTCCTTTTCGTCATCGTCGTCGATTTCTTTCACGAACTCGTCGAGCACTTCGTCGGAAACGAGTCCCCTGTCGTTGAGCTCGGTCATCGTGTCTCGAGCTTGCTCCAGCCCCGCCTCG
>JBCAZN010000207.1:0-5337 GCA_038533035.1 Pseudomonadota bacterium | reverse complement strand
CGTAATCGCAGTGCGACGAAGGTCTGGGATCGTCGCGAGTACCGCAATCTTGACGATTCGATCGAGCTTGGCACGCGCAATATCAAAGTCGCTTTACGTCGATTGCGTAAATTTGCACGTGAAGGCGCTGCCGACCAACTCGACCTTGACGATACAATCGACAAGACGGCACGCAACGCCGGGCTGCTCGACATTCGCATGGTGCCGGAACGTCACAATGCCGTAAAAGTCCTCTTGTGCCTGGATATTGGCGGTTCGATGGATGATCACGTGCGCATCTGCGAGGAAATGTTTTCGGCAGCGCGCACCGAGTTCAAGCATCTCGAATACTTCTATTTCCACAACTTCATATACGAGAGCCTGTGGAAGGACAATCGACGCCGGCACAATGAAAAAACACCAACGCTCGATATCACGCACAAGTATGGATCGGACTACAAGTTGATCTTCGTCGGCGATGCGACGATGAGCCCGTACGAGATCGCGTACGCGGGCGGCAGTGTTGAGCACTGGAATGAGGAGCCTGGTGCCGTCTGGATCAAACGCCTGCTTAATACCTATTCGAAGGCGATCTGGCTCAATCCCGAGCCGCAGGCGCGCTGGGATTACACGCCGTCGATCCAGATGACGCGCGAACTCATGGACGATCGCATGTACCCGCTAACAATCTCGGGACTCGACGAAGGCATCAAGGCGCTGCTTTGAACGAAAGCGTTAACTACAGCGCGGTGATGGTGGGTCCACGTGTGACCGTCCGGCCTGTGGCTGAGGCCGACAGGGCGCCGATGTTTGCCGCGGCGAACGACCCGAAACTCTGGGCGCAACATCCCGATCCGCTACGCTACACCGAGCAGGGCTTCAACGCTTACTTCGACGGTGCGCTTGCAAGTGGCACGGCCTATGCGTTTTGTGAAAACGTGAGCGGCCGCGTCATCGGCTCGAGTCGTTATCACGGGCATGACGCTGAGAAGCGCGAAGTCGAGATTGGCTGGACATTTCTCGCCCGCGAATTCTGGGGCGGTAGCTACAATCGCGAAGTCAAGTCACTCATGTTGCAACACGCTTTCCAGTTCGTAGATACGGTCGTGTTCTGGGTGGGCGAAGACAACACGCGTTCGCGTCGTGCAATGGAGAAGATCGGTGGCGTGCTGCGGCCGGGCACAGTGCAGCGTGACGCCGCTGGCGACGCGCTGCATGTCGTCTACGAAATCAAAGCGCGCAACTGGCGCGCCCGCGGCTAGCCGCCTGCGCCAAGTTCCCTGAGGTCCGCTAGCACCTGTGCCGAGTGCGACTCAGGGTCGACTTTCTCGTAATGCTTGGCGATATTGCCGTCCGGACCAATGATGAATGTCTGCCGTTTGGCAACGACCCAGCCGGCCATCCGCGTTTTCACGCCGTAGGCTGTCGCCGTTGTGCCTTCGGTGTCCGCCAGTAGCGGGAAGGGCAGGCTGTACTCCTCGGCAAAGGCCTTGTGCGACTTCACGTCATCGAGGCTGACACCGAGAATGTGCGCGTCGAGATCGCGAAACGCGAAAATGTTGTCTCGAAACTCACAGGCTTCCGTCGTGCAGCCCGGGGTATCGTCCTTGGGGTAAAAGTAGAGCACGACCCACGAATCGCGATAGTCCTCAAGTGAGTGCAACTCGCCGTTCTGGTCCGGGAGCTCAAATTCCGGCGCCGGGTTTCCGACCTGCACCTGCTCGTTGGCAACGCCAATCGAGGTGAATGCGACGGCGCAACAGGCCGCCACGACGGCAACCGCCGCAATAATGATGTTTCGTTTCATATTCCTGGTCCGTATCCCGTGGCCGACCGCGTGACTGAGGTCTCGCCATTTGACTGCGAACTATAATACGCTCGTCATTCGTATTCTGTAACACTTTGTACGGCACATATGTCGAATCAGCCTGAACGACAGAAAGCGGCTCTGATCCTGCCCGGCGGCGGCGCTCGCGGCGCGTTCCAGGTCGGCGTACTCAAGGCGCTGGCCGAGGTCCTGCCACGCACCAGCGCCAACCCGTTCCCCGTGATCAGCGGCACCTCGGCGGGTGCCGTGAATGCCGTTGTCATGGCGTCCCGGGCGCATCACTTCCGGACTGCAGTTGCGGAGCTGGAGCACGTGTGGGGCCACTTTCGCTGCAATCACGTCTACAAGACCGACAACTGGACAATGCTGAAAAGTGGCCTGCACTGGGCCGCGGCACTGATGACCGGCGGACTCGCTGTCAGCCCGCCCAAGTCACTGCTCGATAATTCGCCCCTGCGGCGACTATTGAGCGGCCAGATTCATTTTCCGCGCATTCAGGATGCGATTGCGGCCGGACACCTCGACGCTATCGCGGTGACGGCGGCGGGCTACGGCTCGGCGCGCTCCAAGACGTTCTTTGAAGGTCGCAAAGGGCTCGTGGACTGGGAGCGCACACGCCGCCTCGGAATACGCGCAGAGCTTGGACTCGATCACCTGATGGCGAGCATAGCCGTGCCGATGGTGTTCCCGCCGCAACAAATTGGTAACGAGTATTACGGCGACGGTGCCATGCGCCAGGCGACGCCGCTGAGTCCCGCGGTGCACCTCGGCGCTGATCGGATACTTGTTATCGGTATTCGTGACGAGACGGCTGACAAGACGCCCGAAGTGCTTGGCGATTCGCCCAGCCTCGCGCAAATCGCGGGCTACATGCTGGACACCCTGTTCATGGATGGCCTGTATTCGGATCTTGAGCGCGTCACCCGGATTAATCAGCTCATTGACGCGGTGCCGGAGCCGGACCGTACCGGCCCGCTGCATAAAGTCCGGCCGCTCGATACGATGCTCGTCGTACCGAGCGAAGACCTGCGCGTTGTCGCCGAGCATCATCGAAAGTCGTTGCCACGCGCGATTCGCGCATTATTGCGCGGCGTCGGCGGAAACAGTCCCGGCGAAAACAAACTGCTTAGCTTCCTGCTGTTTGAAAGCGACTACACTCGCGAATTAATCGATCTGGGTTATCACGATGCGTTGAAGGTCCGGGACGAGCTTGTGGAATTCGTCACGGGCAAGGACGTGCCGCGCCTGTTCGCGCCGGAATGGATCAAGCGAGATCTGAATGCTTTTGGCGACTCAGAGCAGGTAAATCGCGCCTAGCCCGAGAAAGGCCATATAGCCGACAACGTCAGTCACAGTCGTCAATACAACGCCACCGGCGAGCGCCGGATCAACGCGCAGTTTCTTGAGTGCCAACGGAATGCCGAATCCGGCGGCAGCTGCTACGACCAGGTTGATGATCATTGCAGCGCCGAGGATGCCACCGATGTGCCAGTTACCGAACCACCAGAACGTGAGAATGGCGACAAAAATTGCCCAGCCGATTCCATTTAATACGCCGACCATGACTTCCTTTCGCAGAATGCCCATGGCATTGCCCGGGTTGATCTGACCAAGCGCGATGGCGCGCGTAATGATGACAAGCGATTGCGTGCCGGCGACACCGCCCATACTGGGTACCACCGGCATCAGTACCGCGAGCAGCACGACCTTGTCGATTGCTGATTGAAACTGATCGACGACGGCGGCCGCGAGAAACGCCGTAAACAGGTTAATGCCGAGCCAGATAGCGCGCCGCGAAGCACTCTTGACGACCGGTGCAAACATGTCATCTTCTTCGTCAAGGCCTGCTGCACTCATCAGCGAGTGTTCCGCTTCATCACGAATCACATCGACGACGTCGTCGACCGTGATACGCCCCAGCACACGATAGTTGTCGTCGACGACCGGCGCCGACAACAGGTCGCGGTTTTCGAACTCCCAGACGACCTCGGACTCTGGAGTATTGGCCGGAATCGGCATGACGTCGGTCGACATGACGTTCGCAACCATCTCGTCCGGGTCGTTGGTCAGCAGTCTCGACAAGAACAGCTCCTGGTCCTGCTTGTCGAGCGACTGCAGGACTTCTTTTGTTACCGCCTCCGGCAGGTCGACCAGCAAGTCCGCGAGGTCGTCAACCTCCATGCCGTCAACCGCAGCCACCAGCTCGTCGGTACCCATGTCCTCGAGCAGGCCGTCGCGTACTTCATCGGCGACTTCGACAAGCACATCGCCCTCGATATCGTGGTCGACGATCTCCCACAGCATTGCACGTTTCTTGAGGGGCAGGGACTCGAGTAGCCGTGCAACCTCGGACGGATGCAGGCTGTTGACCATGACGCGCGCCGCGCGCATGCGTCCGCCTTCAAGCTGCTCGCGAAGCAAATCGAGATTGGCTTGAGTGTATTCGCGGGCTTCCATGCGCCCGCAGTTTAGCAGCTAGTGAATGCTGTTGTCGGCGAGGCTATTGTGCCGGGTAAGAACCGTGGCGTGATGCTCTCGCAACGCGTTGGCGAGTTTTTCCGCCATGCAAACCGAGCGGTGCTGGCCGCCCGTACAGCCGATCGCGATTGTCAGGTAGCCACGACGGGCCGCTTCAAAGCGTGGTATCCATTTTTCCAGGAATGCGAGGATATCTTCTTGCATCGTCATGAAATCATCGTGGCTTTCAAGGAACTCGATGACCTCGTCGTCGAGCCCGGTCAGGCCGCGCAGCTTCAGCGTCCAGTAGGGGTTCGGCAGGCAGCGCATGTCAAACACAAAGTCGGCATCGGCGGGAATGCCGTGTTTGAAACCAAATGACTCGATCAGGACTGACACGGCATTGTCGTCTCGCCGGTCGACCCGTTCGCGGATGACTTCGGCCAGCTCGTAAACACTCGTTGTCGAGGTATCGACAATGAGATCGGCGGCATTGTGGATCTCGGTGAGCATTTCGCGCTCGGCGTCGATGGCCGCGCGGAGTTCTGTGCCTAGTTCTGCAAGCGGATGCCGACGGCGCGATTCGCTGTAGCGCTTGAGCAGTATCTCGTCGCTCGAGTGCAGGAAAATAATTTCGGAGTGAATGCCCTGGTCGCGCAGACCCTGCAGTAATTCCGGCAGGGACTCCAGATCTTTGCCGCGGTTGCGGGCGTCGACACCCACCGCGAGTAACCGCGTCTTGCTTGCGGCGACTTCGTCAACGGCCGCCTTCAGCAGCGAGGCAGGGATATTGTCGATGCAATAGTAGCCGAGGTCCTCAAGCGCGCGCAGAGCGACGGTTTTGCCGGACCCGGACAGGCCGCTAACGATGATCAATCGCAGATCGTTCATGGTCGACAGAACGTGGTGCGTTCAGCCTCCCTGTGCTTCGGTCACAGTGACGGGCTCAACCAGCGCGTCACCTTCGATCAGAGTGTAGTAAAGATCGCCGCTGGTTTTCTGTGCCCGCAGTCGTTCACGAAAAGCTTCATCCCGCAAAATCTCGGAGATGCGCACAATCTCGGCACGATCAC
>JBCAZN010000206.1:0-5406 GCA_038533035.1 Pseudomonadota bacterium | reverse complement strand
CTGCACGCGCCAAGCTGATCTTGCAGGAGTTGATCAAAGGGGATGATTTCCCGGGCAGAGCCGACGCGATTGATCTATTGGACACGCTGCCCGGCGACTGATCACGACCTTAAATGGTGGCCAAAAAAAAGCCCCGCTCAATGAGCGGGGCTTTAGCTACTTACGTGCAGTAGAACTTAGCTAGCGACTTTGCGACGTCGGCTAACCAGACCGAGGCCGGCAAGACCGATTCCCATCAGTGCCAGGAAGCCAGGCTCAGACACGGGGGCTACTGAACTACGGGGGATGACCAGGGTGCCGGACCAATTCGGTAGACCGGAATTCCAGTCCGCCCAGTTCACCGAGTTCATGCCACTGATCGTGTAGGCATAGGTACCTGCAGCGAGCCCGGTAAAGGTAACACCCTGCCAGCGGACAGGAACAAGGGAAGCAGCGCCTGCCCAGGAGTTTTGATCGTATTGCCCCGTTGTGCCGGCGCCGAAATTACCGAGCGAATAGAAGTTGTTCGTTCCGTCCACAAGCGCAGTCGGCATAGTGCTGGTCGCGATATTGAAAGCCTGCGTCACTCCGTTGAGCATCATGCTGCCTTCGTTAGGAGCACCGCCGTGGTAGCTGCCCATCCACAAGGTAACGCTGCCTGCAGCGCCAGCATTTTCCGTGCCAATCGACACTGTGTGCGCCGAGGCCAGCGGGGCTGCAAATAAGGCCAAAAGGCCTGCTATCCAGATTTTCTTCATCGGTCTGACTCCCGAGTAGTTTTGATTTTCGTTGTTTAGTTGAAACGTTTTTTCTTGATTCACCAGAATTGAAAGCAAGCTTCGTGCCAACTTCAGAATTTCAATTAAAATAGACACTTAGTATATTACCGGCCGGTAACGATCTGCTTTTTGTAAGATTTCCCGACGGAATCGGGAGGGAGTTGGTGAAGCAATGCTGGATCGAACCGCCGACTTCTTGCATGCCATGCAAGCGCTCTCCCGGCTGAGCTATAGCCCCACGGAGCGGCGCACTTTGCGGGCGCCGCGCATGACTGTCAAGAATTCCGATTGTTCGGCTGGATTCGCCTAAAAATCAACCGCTTGCAGCTGCTCTTTGTGCGATGATTCGTAGGGCATTGTCAAGCCGCCTCAAGGTACGTTCGCGACCGACCAGCCACACGGTGACGTCGATCGGCGGTGACACCGGTCTTCCGGTGACCGCCACGCGAATCGGCTGGCCGAGCTTGCCCAGGTTGATTTCGAACCTCTCGGCCGTTTTTGCCACGATGTCGGCGAAGGCCCCCCCGTAGATTGCTAGCCTGACCCGTATCACGAGTCACATTGACAAAGATGCCCCGTCGTGTAGAGTTTTTGGGAAACACCCTCTGAGCATCCGGGTAAATCAAATTAAGAACGAGAGATACCAATTCTCAAACTACACGCCTAAACATAAGCGGCAGATTGCCGCACTGCGAAGTCGTGTTTTTGGCGGAACAGTAGAGCAAAACTTAAATTACATCGAGTGGAAATACGCCCGTAACCCCTATCTCGACAAACCGCACTTATATGTTGCTCTTCATCAAGGCAAAGTCGTAGGCGTTCAAGCTATGTATGGTAACGCGTGGATCGTTGCCGGAATGAATCGCCTGTGCGTTATCCCATGTGGAGCCGACTTTATAGTTGACGAAGACCATCGGGGGCAAGGCCTAGGTACCAAACTCCTCAACTTCAAGATCAAGGAAATTGCGAATGAAATTTATGATGTTGCTATGGAGTTGAGCGCGAATATTTCCTCAAGAAGTGTTTTTGCGAAGGCAGGATTTAAGAGAATCGCAACTTACGAAACTTTTTTATCTGGCGACGCAGCGAAACCCTCACCCTTTTCAAGGGCTCTTAAAAAAATCAGTAAAGGCTTCTTCAAAACCAGGCCAAATGACTGTCTTGCAAAATTCGACGCTTGGGCAAAAGAAAGCCATGGGAATATCTACGGCGCTTCGAATGCACGGATTCTCGAAATGTCCCAGCTCGTGTCCCACGCCCAACGTAGCGAAGAGTCTTATCACTTAAGGGACGAGGTCTATTATCGCTGGCGACTAAAGAATCCTCTGGCGCATTACCGCTATATTTATCATGAAAATGACGGAAGTTTGGACGGTTACCTAATTATCCAAGTACCAGTAGCCGGGCATCGCGCAACAATAATTGATTGGGAATCGTCGACGGACGAGATCTGGTGCAAGCTGGTAGCCGCCGCCGTCGAATCTGGAGCTAAACCTCTAGCGATTGTTTCTCCCGGATACACAGACTATCAAATGACTGAACTTAAGCGTCGTAACTTCGTATCGGCGGTCGAAAACACCGCCCCAGATCGACCCGGACCCGGCATCTATCTAAAGACTTTGGATAGCAACGATCATCAGGATAACTGCAATAAATTGGGCGATCTAATTGCCAATAACAAACTCAATATGCGGATCATAGCTTCTGACGCATTCTAGCTTTCGTAACACTACAGCAAATCTTGCTTAA
The DNA here is from genome assembly GCA_038533035.1 of Pseudomonadota bacterium. Lineage (GTDB taxonomy): Bacteria > Pseudomonadota > Gammaproteobacteria > Steroidobacterales > Woeseiaceae > UBA1847. The sequence continues at coordinate 2,899 of JBCAZN010000206.1, read as the reverse complement.
CTTGATTCTGAAGCTCTTGCCGCAATTATTTCGATGGACCTATCAAGACGCTGAATCACTCGCTCTTTGCCAATTAACCACAGAGTGACATCGATTGGTGGCGACACCGGCCCGCCTGTCACAGCGACGCGCATCGGCTGTCCCAACTTGCCCATGTTGATTTCGTGCTCAGCGGCGACCGCTTCGATACATGCCGAAATGGTGTCCGGCTGCCAATCCTTCAAATTTCCCAAACGCTGACGAGCAGCTTGTATTGCGTCGAGAATGACGGGACGCAAATGCTTCTTCGCGGCCTTTGGATCGATACTGTCAAAGTCGCTGTAACAATAGCTGGCGCTATCGGCCATTTGCGCCAGCGTTTCCGCCCGTTCACGAAAACCGACCGCGACATCCTCTGGCGGCGGACCCTGCGCCGGGTCTAGTCCAGCTGCGACAAGATAGGGCTTGAGTGCCTCGCCCACCCGCTCAGGCGGCGCCGAGATGATGTGTTGCTGATTCAGCCAGCGCAATTTGTCGGCGTTGAAGGTCGAGGCTGACTGATTCACGTCGCCGATATCAAACAGGTTGATCATTTCGTCGATGCTGAACACCTCCTGATCGCCGTGCGACCATCCCAGGCGGACGAGGTAGTTCAGCATCGCCTCCGGGAGGTACCCCTGATCCCGGTAATCGCGAATGTCGACGGCACCATGACGTTTCGACAGCTTGCCGCCATCTTCGCCCAGTATCATTGGCAAATGCGCATAACTCGGAATAGGTGCTCCCATAGCCCGCAACATGTTCATTTGCTTCGGCGTATTATTTAGATGGTCGTCGCCGCGGATAACGTGCGATATTCGCATATCGGCATCGTCGACAATGACCGAAAAATTATAGGTTGGCGTGCCGTCTGAACGAGCAACTACTAGATCGTCCAGCTCGGCGTTTTCAACCACGACCGTGCCGCGCACCAGATCGTTAACGGTGACGCTGCCCTCAGTCGGATTGCGAAAGCGAACCACCGGTGGGACACCGGCTCGCGGCTGCTCCCGGTCCCTGCAGCGACCGTCATAGCGAGTCTTCTCACCCCGTGACATCTGCAGTGCCCGGCGCTCATCCAGTTCTTCACGGGTACAGTAGCAGTGATATGCCGTGCCGTCCTGCAGCCACGATTCGATCACTTCACGGTAGCGGTCGAACCGTTGCGTCTGAAAAATGGGACCTTCGTCGGCATCGAGACCGAGCCATTCCATGCCGTCCAGAATGGCGTCAACGTTTTCTTGAGTCGAGCGCTCTGGATCCGTGTCTTCGATGCGCAACACGAACTGGCCGTTGTGGTGCCGCGCAAACAACCAACAAAACAGCGCTGTGCGAACACTACCAAGATGCAGCACCCCGGTCGGGCTGGGCGCAAAACGGGTGCGTACTGTCATCGTTAGGTGCGCCTCGAAATTGGTCGGCCCGAAAACCGCATCAACTCATCAGGTTGCTGAGCGTAGCCGAACTGCGTAGCGACGTCCTGTACCACCTCCCAACATTGCGCCTGTAAATCGGACGACATATTGACTCTATTTCCGGACGGCTCAATGCCCTCGGCCAGCTCAGCGGCGTCGAGAGCATTACCCAGTTCCGTGAACTCGAGAATGTTCTCGAACGCTGTATGCGGGTCGCGGCAGAGATCCTCGAACCGAACGAGGTGAATTCGTTGCGCGAGCTCGCGGTCCTTCAGAAGCAGGTCCGCCACGTACGCGTAAATTTCTCGCCACTGCACAGCATACCCCAGTGCCTCGTTGCCCTGCCCCCACGCCGAATCGATTGCGCTAGCACCTTCGTCTGTCACACGAATCGGTAAGCGTTGCGGACCGAACTCGTAATGACCGACAGCACGCAGATAGTTTGGGATCTTGGGATCGATCTCGCTGTAATCGACAAAGAGCTGGTGTTGCCGCACCAACGAATCAACGTGGGTAAAAGGATGTCGAATCGGCACGATAAACACCGCATCGGGGTACAGGCGCGCGATGTATTCTATTCGCGACAGATTGTAGTTGCCCTTCGATAAGTAGCGCGAGCCATCGCGCAAAAACAAGATCTTTTTCAGATGATCGTCGTAAAACGTTTCGAACTCTTCGTTGCTCGTCTGCGCGCTCAACACATGCGATTTCGAATCACCGTGCAAATAGGGGAAGAAGTGTTGCCAGATCGGCTCCTCGAATGCATCCGGACTGTCTCTGGTGATTTTGATCTTGTCCTGGTGTGGCCGCTCGCTCGGCGTCTGCTTGGTGCCAAAGAATCGCAGAAACTTGTTCCAGCGAATCGGAGTCATGATGAAAGGAAAGTCTCGATACCGATGAGTCGCCATGCCTTTGGCAGTCGATAATCTCTCTAGCAAGATCGTTGTTCCTGACCGAGCCAGCCCGGATATGAAGATTGGCCTCTCAATCTCAATCGCCTCTAACTGCTGCGAATATTTTCTCGTTTCACGATCGCCCATCTTTTGCATGAAACCTGGGTTGCGCGTCGCGATCAGCGTCAGTAAGTAATCGACCAGATTGATTGAATACTCGCGAGGTTCCGAACCTACGGTTTTGCCTTTGCGGGCGAAGAATATGATCGAACCGATCGACAAGCTCAGGAAGAACAAGAACTCAGGATCGCTTAGATAGGGCCACAACGGGTTCCAGTCGTCGTGCGCCGAGCGAACGACTATCAGATCCACAGATTCGGACACAGAGGGGTCAACGGTGATCGCCGTGAATCCAAATCCCTGCAGGACGAAGCACGCGAATCGTCCGGGGCGGCATATAGCAATACTACCGGCGGCAGCCGGGAGATCGACAGCGATACCATCCGGTAACGTCAATGTACCATTTTCAGTATCCAGCTGACCGGCCTCTGCCGGAACAACGGCAAGCTCAGC
>JBCAZN010000205.1:0-5435 GCA_038533035.1 Pseudomonadota bacterium | reverse complement strand
CAGCGACAGGGATTCGGATACGTATACGCCGTTGCTTTGTTCGGTGTGGTCCAAGGATGCGCCCGGATTCGTAAGTGACGCCGATGAAGTTAAAAAGGCGTTGCGTCGAGTTCTTCAGGCGACTGACAACAAAGGTATGATTTATTTCGATGACCGCAGCATGGCTGAGGAATTTCAGCTGCAATTGCTTGATGAACCGGACTTTAATTTTGTCGCGATGGTTCAGGTTGTAGATGTCGTATATCGAAACAAGGTGTGTTCGATCGGGTCGCTGCTGGATTCCGTCAAGACACCCTACGGCAAGATTGTGTTCAAGCTCCTTCCGGAGGGCATGACGCGTAGCGAGGAGCCGTTAGATGTCGATATTTTTATACATGCGGGCGCGCTGGCCATTAAGATGCCAAACTCCGGACGAAATCTCCGACTCATCGCAGTGAAATCCAGGACTCGCCTGTTCGGCGGCGATATTTGCGTTCCGCTAATTACAACAGAGACAGATTTGCGCTCCCGGAAGGCTTTGATGGGCCTGGTTGAGTCTCACTTATCGCTGCAGGATGTATTGAGCGCGCACCAAACATTGCGTAACAGTCTTGAACCGCAAAGCTTTCGCGTAATGTCGTACAACCGATTGCAGTTACTAATGACTTTGTTGATCGGCGTGATGCACTATGAAACGGCAACGAAGGATCGCACTAAAGTAAACCATCAACACATATCGCAGCGACCACACCGCGGTGACGTCGCGCGTACTTATTTCCACCCCCAGCAGCAGCCAGCCAGCAACAATTCTCGTTACTCCAGCTGACAGTTACGGCGTGTACCAAATGGGAGCTGTATAAGCGCGTTCCTGTAACACCATAGGCAGTTCTTTCGGCAAATCTTTCAGCCTGTAGGTCTTTGCGTCGTATGCGGTCCAGCGCGGCGTGGGAATTTCGAGCACACGCAAATAGTAAAATGCGGGATTGTCTGCATCGAAATCCGGGTCGGTCCATACGGTGGCCAGTTCGGCAGAGCCGCCTGCGGCGGTCTGCCGACCATCAGAAAGGGCGACATCAATCACTTTCTCGTGCAATTCACCGTCACCGTCTCTCCAGCCCTTGATGATCTGAATCCGATCCAGATTAGCGCCATCCGGGTCTTTGGCCGCGGCAATCAGAAATCGCGGTGCCTTGCCCGACTCGGAACGATTGAGGTCGCCACCCATGGGCACACCCTTGGCGTAGCCGATTTCAGCGAGGTCCGCACTGTCGGCATCTGCCGCCTCGTAATCCCAACCACCGAAAAACCGCACGACCATGCGTGGGCCGGTAGTGGCATAGGTTTCCTTGCGCCGCATGGCAGCAAACAGTGAGTCACGCGTATTTTCTTGGGCCCAAACGGCGGCATAGCCGGAAGCGGTGTAATACCACTGGTCAATCGCCCGATACGGGCTGGGCTCGTTGAACGCCATTTTGCCCCAGAAGTTGTCGCTATCGGCCGTCGCCAGGCCATTGTGAGAATCCGTGCTGCCGATCATGCCGAACTTGAAGGGATTGGCGCCCAGTTCCACTTGCAAGGTGAGGCCGTTCTTGAGCGCTGAGCGGGCGTACGATGCCTGCAAATCCGGCTCAGGTTCAGCTGCTGTTTTTTTCGCGCTTGCGTCGTCCTTTTTGCGGTGTTCCGCAACTTGTTTGCTCACTAGCACAGGTGGCCAGGTTTCGAAATCTGCGAACTCGTCGGCGGAGGAGAGCCGCGGGTGTGTTTCCCCATCCCCCTTGATCTGAGTGACCTCGTACAGCGGCTCCCAGTGCGCACGACGAGTGGCATAGTCTTCACTCAGCGGCTCGCCCTGATAGGTTCGCAGGGCAAACGTGCCGCCGCGACTCAAATTGCCGTTGTGCGGGATGGCCAGCGCGCGACCTAACAGCGTATGTTCGTAATCTTCGAGGTACGCCCAAAGGTCCTCCACGTCAGGACTGTCGTACGCAGAAAATGGCAGGATGCGACCGGTCCGTTCCGGCCCGTCTGCAAACAGGACATTGCGGTGGATGGGACCGGGGTCCGAGGCGCTCCACTCGAAACCGACAAAGGTGGTGAACGTCCCGGGATCGTTATGCCGCTCGGCTATTGCAACGACAGACTGCCAAACCGAACGGCGAAAGGCCAAAGGGGTGTCGAACTCGCCCTCCTTTGCGGCCTTTGCCGAGAGCAGGGCATGGCTGCCCGCTTTATATTCCTCAAAGGTCGGCGCATTCAGTACATCGCTGAGAGGTGGGGTGCTATTCAGAATCTTCGCGCGGCGTTGTTTGTTATCGCTGTCGGGCAGGGCCGGGTCGTTGTTGTGAATCGCCTGAATGACGCCCAGGTTTTCGGCATGGTCTGCGACAAGCAGGAAATCCAAAGGACGTCGCAGCTGTGCTGTCTGGCCGCCAGTGGCGATAACCGCTTCTCCCTTGGCAAACCGGTAGGCCTGCTCGGGCATGAGTCGTGTGCCCATGCCGTAAGCATCGGCCGACAGGGTGGTATGCACATGCGTATCACCGAAGTAGATGTGCTCGGGATAGCGTGCGGCCGTTGGTTCATTCTGAAACTCGGGACCGTGCAGCCACTCGGGCGGAAAGCGCCCAAGAACTTCATCCATGGCGGCCTGTGATCTCGGGTACTGTCCCTTGTCGTCCGTATCGGCAATCCAGCCTGACAACGCCGTGCGCATTTTCGCTAATTGTTCTTTATAGGCGGGATCCGCAGCCAGGTTGTTCACTTCGTCCGGATCGTTTTGCAGATCATACAATTCTTCAGCAACCCGCTTGCCGTACGGGGCCATCTGCGCGCCGGAAAGTTCCCCGGCTTCAGCCATGCGACGCATAGCCATGAGGCTGGTCGTTTTGCCGTCGGGGTCGCGAATTTTGGCAATGATCTCAAAGACATTCCAGTTAAACAGCGGTCGGTCCAGCATAAAGTTTCTGATGTAGTGGAATCTGTCGCCCATGGCAGAGCGCGTTCTGTCGATCGTGTTGGACATTCGGTCGGCAGACGAAAACACATACTCGCGGTGATAGTCCTCGGCAAACACATCCCGGGCATCCATGAACTGCGGAGTGTCGATACCGGCGAGGCCTAACGTAGTGGCCGCGATGTCCATCAGATTCACCAGGTCGTCCCGGCGACCGGGCTCAATAATATCCATACCGGGTGCCGCAATGATGAAAGGAATGTGCAGGCCTTCTGAATAAACGAAATTCTTGCTTCTGGGTAAGTCCGAACCGTGATCGCTGTAGAGGATAAATACCGTGTTGCCCCACAAGCCTTCGTCCTTGAACTGCTGGAGCAGTTCGCCCACTCGATGGTCGGTGCGCAGAATGGAGTTGTAGTGATCGGCGACGTGTTGGCGTACTTGGGGAATGTCCGGATATTGTGCGGGTACTCGGACAGAGGCGGGGTCAACCGGTTCTAAACCCAACGCACGCAGTTCGTTATCAATGTCCTCCACACTCTTGCCACCCGGAATGGACATCTGCCCGAAGAATGGGCCTTCAGCGACGTCGCGCCAGGATCCGGTGCCGCGCAACCCTTTGTAGTTTTTGCTGCTCGTTTCTTTGCTATCGGGGTGACCGGGAGAATAAGGGTTCGCTGGATTGCCGATGGAATAAAGATCGCGCCGATCGTAGCTGAAGTTGTAGTCATCCTTGTGCGCGTTGTAGGTCTCGTAGCCCGCACTACGCAATAGCTCCGGCACTGTCGTGATCTCGTCGGGCAGGATGATCTGGTAACCCGGTACGCGCCCGGAACGCATATCGTGCGTGCCCACCCGAATCGGATAGACGCCGGTCACCATGGCTGATCGACTTGGCGCACAAACAGGTGCGGCCGCATACGCTCGCGTAAAGATGACACCCTGGCTCGCTAACGCGTCCAGGTTCGGTGTACTGACCGTGTCGTCGCCGTATGCCCCATACCACGGCGATTGATCGTCGATATCGACCCACAGGATATTTGGTGGGTTGGCACTCGCGACCAAAGGCAGGATCGCAACGAGCGATGCCAGTAGTACGGAGAAACTTTTCATAGGTTACTCCGGCGGGGTCGTCCCGCTATGCGTCGTCGTGAATCAACACCGTGCCGGTGTCGCCGTCTATTGTCAGCGTTTGGCCGTGCTTGATTCGTACCGTGCCGTCACCGACACCCAGCACCGCAGGGATACCATACTCGCGCGCAACAATTGAGCCATGAGCAAGGATACTGCCGACATCAGTCACCAGTCCCACCGCATGGGCAAACAATTGCGTCCACGCAGGTGTCGTCAGCGGACTTACAAGAATGCTGCCCGGCGCCATCTTATCGAATTCAGAGGGGCCAAGAACGACACTGGCTTTCGCCGTAATGCTACCGGAGCTCACCGGGAAGCCACGCATCACGTCACTGCCGTCATCGTTCTTGATCTGTGTTTCCTTGAACGAAACACCGGCGACCTGGCTGACTTCCGGCGGCAATGTCCCCGGCGGATGGTGATGTTTTCGCGCTTCGCGCAGCTCGCGGCGTTCGGCCGCAAGCTCACCCAGCTTGGGAAGTGCGTTGCCTTGTTTGCGTGCTGCAATCGCCTCAGCAATCTCGTCGCTTACGAGGAAAAATAGATCGCCTTTTTGCTGCAATGTTCCTGCTTCGATTAAGCGTCGGTTTAGCTCGAACGCCATCGGCCTGAGAATTGACCAGGTGAATCCAAAGCGAAACGCGACTTCTTCGCGAATAAAGTTGTATTTCAAGGCGAGCCACAGGCGGAATCGAAACTGCCAGTATTCGAGGCCCGACAGTAATGCGGAAACTTCTTTGAGCTTTTCCTTGCGAATGCGCGCGGTCTTTTTCGACTGATTCTTCGGGTCGTAGTCCTTGTCTCGAACCATGCCTTTGAGCGTTGCAAACAACGCCGAAGGGTCTTCTACCTGGGTCGGCTCAATGAAGTCCATGCTATAACCCTGGTGCCCGTACTTGCCAAGATAGTCCTTCAACGCAGCAAGCACTTCGGCGCCATTTTTATGCTCGTAAAGGGCCTGAAAAAGAAACGGCGATGGCACAGTCAGAACGGTATAGCTTAGATCTTCGTCAGCCCTGATAAGTTTCGCGATCTCGAAGAGATCTGCATTTCCCTGCATGGCCTTGGATTCAATGCCCGTCAGGAACTGGCCGCTGATAAAGTTGTGATCTGGCAGGTTCTCTTTTAAGAAGCACTGCAGCTGATCGTCGGTCGACTTGGCAACACCAAAGGTATGACTGGCATCGTCGCTCCAGTAGCGACCTTCTTCCATACCCATTTCAACAATTCCCTCCAACAGCGTGTCGTCGCTGGCGTCGGAAATATCAACGGCGCGCCATTTTTCCGCGACACCCTCGAGGCGCGGTTTGGTGACGTCGTACCAGTACTTCAGGACCTTGTCATTCTGGGCGGTATGGTTAAAAGCAAT
>JBCAZN010000204.1:0-5539 GCA_038533035.1 Pseudomonadota bacterium | reverse complement strand
TGGCTTGTGATCACAGCGCCTGCTGCTCAGACCGCAACGCTTGCCGCAGGATTCCCTGAACTCGTTGATTTTTGCAGCGAGCGAAACATGCTCGCCTGCTTTGCGCTTATGTTGGGATTCGCAGAACCCGTTGCACTCCCGTGGCAGGCGGCACTGGTGCGCAACGCGGATATCAGCTGGATTTCGGTCAATAGCAGTAAGCCTGGTAGACCTGTGCCGTTCTCGCTCGTCATCCATTCGACCAACGCGTGGGCCGATGAACACATCGACGATGACACCAACGTCGTGGTCGAGCACATGCTTGCCGAAGCTTCGCTGGTTACCGGTGTCGACTTGCGGAGTGCCGCGCACCGCCAGGTGCACCGGTGGCGCTATGCGAATACGCCTAAGCAGGCGGGCCCTGCGCACTTCCTGGATGCGGACGCCAGACTCGCGGCCTGCGGTGACTGGTGTGTGCGCGGTCGAATCGAAGCGGCGTTTACGAGTGCAAACAATCTCGCGGACGCATTGCTGAAGCGTTAGCCCGCTTTAGCGTCGACCTCGCCACGACTGTTCACGATCTCCAGTCGTTTGAGCAATTTCGGTATCTGGTCCTTGAGCCTGAAGAATCCATGGGTCGCGTGCGGCCAGACTTTGCTGTCGTAGGGGCGACGCAGCTGCACCAGCCGGATACCGTATCGGTCCAGCTGCTTGCGGGCATTAAGAAGCAACTCGGCAACCGGGCCGACAGGTGCGTAGGCCGTGGCAATCACATTTACGTGGTTACTGGTCGCCCACTCCACCAGGAGATTCGTCCAATCATCTGTGGCCGATAACTCGCCGATGATGCCGAACTGTTTTGCCGTTCGATTGACGGAGTCGGCCACCGCACCAAATGCGAAATTCTTCGCGGGATTTCCGACGGGCAAGGGCGAGCGCATCCGGGTGGCAACCGCACCGAGAATCGCGACGGGCTTCTGATCTTCCAGCAACGATATTGGGTGGCCGTCCTCTTCCGTGATCAAAAGCCCATAGCGCTCATCGGGCGGCAGAACGCCCGCCGCGGGTAGCGGTTCAATCGCAAACACACGCGATTCCCCCGGGGGTCGCGCGCTTTTTGCAAGCTGGTCGTAGGGATTGAAGCGGTTGTCGGTGAAGTAGGCAATGTTCGAACGACGCGCGAGGTACGTTTTTCCACGAGTATGCAAACCGCACACCCAGCGCCAGCCCAGCGTATTTGATGCAGGGTCGCCGTCGATCAGATGCCGGTAGAAAAAATCGGCGCCAAGCTGCCACGGCAGACCGAGCGTGAAGACCCAGATGCTCGCAAACCACATCCTTGCGTGATTGTGGAGGTAGCCGTGGGTGACGAGCTCGCGGCTCCAGGCGTCGAAGCATTCGATGCCGGTGTTGCCTTCAACCGCCGCTTTGTAGCGCTCGAGAAGCTCGGGTTGTTCATCCAGATTCGCAAGCAAAGACGAGACGCTGGTGCGGTAGTCCACCCAGACTTCAGGGTGTTGCTCCAGCCAGCCTTTGAAATAGCCGCGCCAGAAAACTTCCTGCACAAACTTGTTCGAAGCCGTCACCGAGTGCCGACTCAAGACTGTTTCGAGTAACTCTTCCTCGAGTATGAGCCGGTGCCGCACGAAGGGCGACAACATAGATACGTTGCCGCGCCGCTCCGGGCCAAAATCGAAATTGCGTGACTTCGTGTACGCCGTTCCGGCGCTGTTTGCGAATTCACGAATGCGTGCCAGACCCGCGCGGCGGGTCGGGTTAGCGAGGGCGTCGCTCATCTTGGCTTACGCGCACCCGAACCGGCTGACGCGCTTGCTGTCGTCCGCCAAACACACCCTGAATAAACACGCCCGGAATCAGGCACAGGCCGAGCAGTAAAATTATGGTCATCGCCATTGTTCTCTCTCCATTGATAAGTTGTCAGTACTACTTGTCAGCCTTTGCCACCCAGGCGCTGCACCAGCCAGCGCCGGCAACGACCTTGCCGGGGAAAATGCTGCACTTTGCCCACTCGTCATCTGTACCACCTTCATAGAGTGCGCAGTTGTTGCAGTAACGATCGGAGAAGCGCTTTGCCGCATCGACCGTTCTCGCGTCGTGCACGTAGTTGAGTGCCTTTGCGATCGGGCCGTCTTCGTTAACGCGCGGCAGCTCTTCATCAGCAAGAGCGCTCGGTCCGAAGCCGATAGCCACGGTCGCGGCGCCTGCAGATTTTACGAAGCGACGACGCGTGAACAGTGAAAGTCGCGAGCGCCGTCTGTTTCTGTTGTTCGTTTCGTTGTTGTCGTCCATACCAGTTCCTCAGGTTAAAAATCGCTGGCGCTCAATCAGCGCCGGCGCGAGGTAGCAGGTAACGGGGGACCTATCGGGGGAGAGAAGAAGCCGTTAACTGCTCAGCTATTGCTCATGGGGAAGAATGCGCAAGCTGTGCAGCTATGGTATCGGGATGGCGATTCGTGTCAATCTTTTGTCTAGGTATTTGATAGACAATTAGGTAACGAAATGTATCTGCCCGATCAGTACTCGATGCCCTCGGCATCGGCGACACGCTGCAACGCGACTTCTATCAGCGCGCGTGCCTGCGCCGTTGTCTGGTGCAGGTAACGATGCAGCGCCGCGTCCTCGTCGTTCCGGCTCGAACATTGAGCACTGTAGACCTCGAACGCGGTCAGGTCGGCGACCAGCTGGGCGAGATGGTGGGGGCACTCACAGTCGATAGCGGTCGACACACGAGCAAGTCGTGTCAACTGCGAATTGTTGAATCGACGCGGTGCAATCGGTCCGCCAAATTCCCAGTCGGGCACCGACGCCTCGGGGACCGACGGTTCCTTCGGGCGGGTGGCCGACGTCGGAGTAAAGGCCCGCAAAACTGCAGCGCAAACTTCGTCGACGTCGACCGGCGAACGCAGCGTAACGATGCGTGAGTTGCGGGCGATATCGACGTCGCGCGCGCGGCCGAAACTGTAGACAACGACACCGCGAGGCGCGCCGGACTGTTGCATGTACTGCAGCACTCGATCGCACACTTCGCTGTCGAGCACCGGGCTTTCAAGAATGACGACGTCTACTTTTTGCCGCGAAAGATCAGCCATGAACCGATCATGACTGTTATCCGAGATGACGATCTCGATCGGCGCGGTGCCGCGACCGTGAGTGGAAAATTGATTCGGCAGGAAGTCACCAAGCATCGCCACGGCGACGTGGTCTGGTACCGGGACGCTCGCAATCTCGCCCATGCTTTCTGCGCGCTCGCGAAGTGCCTCGACCGACTCGCTCGCAATCTGGCTGATGGACAAGCCCTGGTCGGTCAGTCGCTTGAGGAGTCCGAGCTTTTCGACGTCAACCGGGTTGTAGACACGGCGGCCGTTTGAAGCACGCTGCGCCACAACGGCATCGTAGCGGCGCTCCCACACCCGAATCGTGTGGTCAGTGAGACCAGTCAGTTTTGCAACAGCACCGATGCCGTAGAGTTCTTCGTTGCTCTCTTTCGCGGCCATGTTCTGTTCCTTTTTGATTATTACGGGTGCGACGCCGGCGTCTGTTCTTTATAAGCCTGTACACGGGCCAAACGCAATTCGAACGCGCCGTCCAGCTCATCGTAGATCATCAGGCCCATTTCTGTAATTTTGCCGGTATCGAGCGCAGGGCCATCCAGTGTCTGTCCCCGAAAGCGGGGAACGAAATTCGTAAACGGTATTTCAACCGTGGTCCAGGCGTCTTTCGACGTGTCGAAGTCGGCCCAATAGCTGATCGGCCTGCCGCGCCAGCGCGCGTCGGTTGCGAGGCGCCAGGTGTAACGGCGGCCGTCGCCCTTCACTTTCAGGCGAACGCCGTTGAATGCCGACAGGTCAAATTCGACGGGCCTGGTACGAATCGAACTGAAACCGCCGCCTCGAGTGTTAGTACTGCCACTAAAGTACAACTCGCCGGCCTCGACCTGAAAGCCGCCCTCACTGCGGCCGCCCATGACATTGTCGTTAACGACATACCAGTCGAAGCCGGATTGGTCGGCAGAGAAGTCATCGAGTAACCAGGCGCCGTCGGCTGTCGGTTCATTCATAAACATCACCATCAAGAGATACCAGCTTTGCATGTTCATCGCTGACACGTCGAACACATGAAGAGGTTTCTGCTGCCGACCGTGCGTCGTTCGATCCGCGAGCCGCAGTCGTGGCAGGGCAGCCCCTCTCGCCCAAACACATAGAACCGATATTTTCCGTATGTCAGACCATCGGCCTTGAGTTTCGCAGCAAGCGTTGGCGCGACTGTCACGCCTCGTGTGCGATACGAGCGCTTCGCCATCGTCAGGGTTTTGTCTGCAAGCGTTTTTAGCTCAGACTCTGTCAGCGCGGCCGGCTTTCGACTCGGGTCAAGTCGCGCCGCCCATAGAATTTCGGACCGCAAATAGTTGCCGTTGCCGGCGAGAAATCGCTGGTCGAGGTAGAGGCTTCCGAGCGAACGGTTGCGGAACACAGACGTGCAGAGTCGCTCCACTATGAGTTCACTGGTGAGCGTGCGATCCAGGATGTCTGGACCCACGCGACTCAGGAACGGGTGCGTCAGCAGCTGCTCGTCGTCGAGCACATCGATGTCGGACGCACTGTAAAGCAGTGCCTTGTGAGTCTCGGTGCAGAGTTCAATGCGCAGCTGGCGTTTCGTCTTGGGCATGCGAGGCCGACGAACCGTGTACCAGCGACCGTACAGTTGATTGTGGCTGTAAATCGTCAGGTCGTTGTCGAAACGCGTGAGCATGGCTTTGCCGCGAGTATCGACAGCGGTAACAACATTTCCGGCCAGCTGTTTTTCAAAGCGCCGCAACTGTGGCAGGCCAAAGCCGACGTCTTCGATCCGTTTGCCGACCAGCACTTTCGCTATCTTGTCCGCCGCCAGGCGGATTTCAGGTCCCTCAGGCATGCGTCTTCACTACCAGTGCCCCGTGCCAGGCTCACCTTTGAACGGACCGACCACTTCTGATGTGATCCAGCCACCGTAAAATCGACCGGGCTGCGTCGTCGCCTGCTCGCCGTCGAGGCGGCAATCCACACGCCCGGGATAAAACGCGAGATGCCCCTTGATGCACTCAAAGCGTGGCCGCGGCCGCTCATAGCACCAGCCCACAGGCTCAAGGGGTTTGTGCGCCAGCGCAAAGTAACTCGCCGTACCCTTCCATTCGCAGTAGGTCGTTTCGGTGAGTGGTACGAGCAGATCAAAATCTACGTCTGCCGCCGGAATATAAAAGGTCGGCGGGCTTGCCGTTTCCATGACTTTGTAGGCGGCTTTACTGCGTGCCAGTAACGATTTGCCGTCGTACACCTCGACCTGCCGCCCATCCCGGACGATCGCGGGCGGCCGGGGGTAGTCCCAAACGGACTCCTGCCCGGGGCCGGGTTCGATAGCGAATTCCGGGCGCGACTGGCCCGTGGCTGCAAAGCGTTCTGACTTGGTATTCATAGGGCCGCGATTCTACGGCACAAATCCGCGCCAACGCGCAACAGTTACATTGCGTTACAGGGCGTTGGCTTGAACGTGTTCAAGCGCCGGC
>JBCAZN010000203.1:0-5543 GCA_038533035.1 Pseudomonadota bacterium | reverse complement strand
TGTTTGTCAGCACCGTGGAATCGCACGGCAGCTACAACCCGGTTTCAGTACCCAGCGGGGCAAGCGTCGCCGGCGCTGCATAGTCGAAGTTAACGTCAATCACCTGCCCCAGGAAGTAAAACGGCAGGTCGTAGCGATTCGCTGCGGCCGACGTTACTTTGAAGATATCGAGTACTACCGGTTTTTCGAAACGTTCATCACGAATCATTGCCATGGTGCGGTGCAGGACCGAGCCCGGATAGGCGTCGTCCTCGGTAGCGCTGACGACATGCACGGCGCTGTTCGAGTCATCATAAAAATGCAGGTCGGGATGATGCATGCTGCCGACTTCGTATTTGCCACCGAAGTGGGAAATCCCGTTCAACGTCAGTGTGTTGTGAGCAATCGTCTGCTTCGCCCACGTCGTATTCTCGGGCAGGTAGTTGCCGCCGCCTTTTTGCCCGATATTGACGAAACGTGACAGCCCGTAGTCCTGCAGTACTTCGTCGCCTTTCTCGTAGAACGACCACGACAGCTTGTCGTAGTGACCGTGGCTCGATCCCTGGGCCGTGTATTTGAAGACAAGTTCCAGCGCCTCGTCGCGATCACGCAGGACAGCAACACCACCCTGTTGACCATCGGCGCCATCAGAGAGATTCACCGACGACTTTTCAAACGGCTCTGTTTTGCCGTCGCGAATAGCGATTGCGACTGCGATTCCCGCGTCATCGAGCACTACCTTGCCTTGCTTTTCGGCAATATCCAGCAAACGCGGGTCGTTGCCGCCAACGAGATACGCGATATCGACGGCCGACACCACGGCGTCCGTGTAGTAGGACATGCCCTTCTGGCCGTCATTCAACGGAAAGAAATCGCCGTCTGAATCGGAAAGCTGCAGCATGGCGTCGACGCCCTTCACCAACACACCGTCGTTGTACTCGAAAATCTTCAGTTCCGGCCTGGCGTTGTGTAGGCCCTGCGCGAAGATCAGGAACGGGTACATCGCGTAGCGCTGATAGTACGGGCCTTCCATATGATAGCCATCCGGCGAAAACGGTTCGTCGAGATTGGCGAGAAATCCGGCGCGACCGGCCGCATCAAAAATGAAACCGCCGTCGTCGTCCTTGAGCTCAGGGTCGAAGTCAACATCGTCAGCCGAGAGGCCGTACAGCGCCCGGTTTACGAGCTCGTCGTCATCCATGACGAGACCAATCATGCCGACGGCTGCGTTGCCCCAGGTACTGTGATTGTGAATCCGGTTAAAAAAGCGTGGATTGCTGAGTGAAATGTGATCGGCAAAGGGCCGGAACAAATTATTCTCGAGCGCCTCACGTTCCTCGGCGGTCAGGAAATCGTAGATTGTGTCATACGCCTGGCTTGCGTAAACCAGCCAGTTGGCGTCGTTCAGGCATTGCCAGAAAAGTTTGCCGCGCGCATACGAACGGGGTTTCGGGTGTATCGGCAGGTCCAGGTACATCGCCTCGTACTGAAACAGCATGTCTTTCACGTAGTTTGCATACTTCTCGTCTTCGAGAATCTGGTACAGCGCGCCTGCCTTTTGCATGACGAAGAAGTTGCGCTTGTGGCGTTCGTGCGTGTAGCCGCCCGAATAGTCTTCGGGAACTGGCGTGTCGATGCCCTTTGCTATTTCGGCGTCCACTTCCGCCTTGACACTCGCGACCGTCGAATCGAGTAACGGCACCGTGCCCAGCGCCGCACGAATCTTCGTGACGCCCTCCTGAGTCATGATCAGCTTCGGATGTGCCGCGGCATCGAGTTGCCTCGTATCCGCCGTGGTGTCACATGCCGTTAGTGCCAGCATCGCCGACAAAACCGCTATTCGTAATCCGATTCTCATTTTCGCTACAGCCCCTCCAGGATTGGTCTCGCAATCCCCTATGGCGTGGTCAGTCCACCGTATTAACCAATTTTGGTGTCGAAGTCAAACCCGCGGTCGGCCAGAAAGAGGCACTGTTACCGCGAGTCTGTATAGTTATAACTCCTTGTTTTTATTTGCTTGACGGTCGAAACCACGTGTACCAGAACCCGTCCAATCCGGCCACAATCATGCGCATTGGTTTGACCAATTTGGGGTCGTTTTCTGGCGTGCCGAGTGCTAAATTGTTGAGTCCGCGGACGCTAGCAAGCCTCTGACTCCGACCCATTGAGAGACACTGATGATGTGCAAAAAACGCCGGCTGCAACTTCTTTTTTCGTTTCTGATTCTGACCGTCGCCGCCTGCGCCGATCGAGAGCAACAGAACGACGATCTGGTGCGCAACATAGACGAGTTCAATGCCGCCGTTGCCGATCTCGCGCCAGGCGACAAAGTTGTTCTCGCCAACGGTACCTGGACGGATGTAGAACTCCGCGTGAAAGGCGAAGGCTTGCCCGATGAGCCGATTCAGATCATGGCGGAGGAGCCGGGCAAGGTCATTATCAGCGGCGAATCAAACCTGCGATTCTCAGGCGCTCATATCGAGATTTCCGGCCTCGTGTTCACCGCTGGCTATACGCCGACAACAGAAGTCATTTCTTTCCGGACCTCGAAAGACGAGCTTGCCAACAACTCGCGCGTAACCAATGTAGTCATCGACGATTTTACAAACCCCGAGCGCAATTCGTCCGACATCTGGGTGGCTATCTACGGCAAGAACAATCGCTTTGATCACAACACGCTGATGAACAAAGGCAATTCCGGTGTGACACTGGCCGTGCGAATGAATACAGAGGCGAGCCAGGAAAACGGTCACGTCATCGAGTACAACTATTTCGGCCCGCGCCAGACGCTCGGATCCAACGGCGGTGAGACGCTGCGCATTGGAACCAGTCACTATTCCCGCGAGTTCTCCAACACGGTTGTGCAGAATAACTACTTCGATCGTACGAGCGGTGAACTTGAAATCATCTCGAGCAAGTCGTGCGGCAATGAAATTCGCAATAATGTGTTTTTCGAAAGTCAGGGCACGCTTACGATGCGTCACGGGCATTACACGACGGTCGAAGGCAACTACTTCCTGGGCAACCGTGTCCCCAATACCGGTGGCATCCGGATCATTAATGAAAACCAGACAGTACGAAACAACTACCTGTCCGGCCTGACGGGGCATCGCTTCCGGGGCGCGCTCGTCATTATGAACGGCGTGCCGAACGGGCCAATCAATCGATACGACCCGGTCATCGATTCACTGATGAATAACAACATCGTTGTCGACAGTGATCACATTCAATTGTGTGCCGGCAGCGATGAAGAGCGCTCGGCGCCGCCGACCGGCTCGTCGATGCACAACAATATCTTCATGAGCAAGACGAACCTGAATCCGTTCACGATTTACGACGACATATCGGGAATCAGCTTCGAAGGCAACGTCATTAACGAAGAGGCCGAGGTGCCCATTGTCCGTGGCTTCAGCAAGGTGCCCTACGCCGTGACCGAGAACGAACACGGGCTGCTGGTTCCGGCGATGTCGCTGGTCGAGCAAATCGGCTTTGGCGAAGTGAAATTGCCGGTGACCAAGGATGACGTCGGCGCAGACTTCTACGCCAAGTCCGAGCCGTCTGCTGCGTTCGGCAGCGGCGCCACTATTGCTGTCGCCGCAGGCACCAACACGTTGAAAGATGCCATCGAAGCCAGCAGCCCGGGTGATACACTGGTGCTGGAAAACGGCGGCGAGTACCTCCTGACCAAGTTCACGCACGTGCACCATCCGCTGACCATCCGGGCAGCGGAAGGCGAAAAGCCGATTCTTCGCTCCGAAAAATCGACCTTTATCTTTATCGAGAATGGCGGCTCGCTCGAACTTGAAAACCTCTGGTTCGACGGCGCAGAGTCGCCTGACCTGTACGGCAACAACGTCATCAGCACCAGTCGCTACTCGATGAATCGCAACTATTCGCTTGCTGTGAAGAACTGCAAGGTAACCAACCTAAACGTCAATCACAGCTATAACTTCCTCGGCGCAAGCAAGAGCACGTTTGCCGATTCGATCGAAATCATTGACACCGAAATGAGCAACGTAACGGGTTCCATCCTGTCGCTGGACAAAGAGCCCGAGGATCTCGGCATCTACAACGTTGAGAATGTCACGATCAGGAACAGCTCGTTCACGGACATTCAGGGCGCAGTCGCCAATATCTACCGTGGCGGCACAGACGAAAGTACATTCGGTCCGATCGTGGTGGTCGAAGACAACAGTTTCGTCAACATTGGCCAGGGGCGTCGCAACAAGTCCGGCGCATCACTCATATTTCATGGTGTGCAGAAACTCAACATTTCTAACTCGACCTGGGACAACAGTGCACCGCTCGAACTGTTCCTGACAAACGGCGAACCGATCACCGTGATCGAGAACGTCGTCATGAAGGGCACCGGCGCAATCCGCGCCAATAACGACGAATATACGGTCCGGGGCGTAACGTACGAGTCGGCGAACTAGCCAGCGATCTAGTAATTCCAGAGCGTGCCGTCTTCGAGGCGTACAACCGGGTGGTACGCCCGCTCGTAGCTGTAGCGTTCGGCTTCGTTCTCATCAAAGTCGACACCGAGTCCGGGCGCGTCGCTGATATGAAATGCCCCATCCTCAAGATAATGGTCTGACGGGAACAGCGCATCGCACTCGGGGGTGCCCAGCACCAGGTATTCCTGGATTCCGAAATTAGGTGCCCAGGTGTTGAGATGTCCCTGGGCCGCCATCGAGATCGGCGAATGACTCGGCGCGCCGTGAAATCCGGTACGCACATTGTGTACTGCGGCAAGATCGACGATGCGTCTTACGTGCGTGATACCGCCGCCGTAAGTTACTGACATGCGAATGAAATCGATCAGGTCCTCTTCGATCATTTGCTTGCAGTCCCACAACGAATTGAACACCTCGCCGATCGCAATTGGCACTGTCGTATGTTGCCGGATCAGCCTGAGTACCGACTGATCTTCGGCAGGCGTCGGATCCTCAAGCCAGAACAGATCGTACTGTTCGAGCTCTTTGCCGAACGCTGCCGCTTCGCGCGGCAACAATCGGTGGTGCACATCGTGTAGCACTTTCAGTTCCGATCCGAACCGCTCGCGTATCGCTTCGAATACCGTGGGCATGAAACGCAGGTATTTGCCGGTGTCCCAGATTTCTTCCTTGGGTAGTGAATCGAAGTGCGTCAGGAAATGTTTTGAGTCTTCGTCCTTGCCCGCAACGCCATAGGCTTCGACCGGCATCCCGGGGATACCGCATTGCACGCGAACCGCCTTGTAGCCCAGCGACTGGTAGTGCGCGATCGTATCGAGCAGGTCCGGCAGGTCCCGACCGGTCGCGTGCGCATAGACCAACGCACCCTGGCGACTCCTGCCGCCGAGGAGCTGGTAAACCGGCAAGTTGGCCGCCTTGCCCTTGATATCCCAGAGCGCCATATCGATCGCGCCGATCGCCGCCATCGCAACCGGCCCGCGCCGAAAATACGCACCACGATAAAAGTATTGCCAGATATCCTCGCTGTCGAACGGATCGCGGCCGATCAAACACGGCACCAGGTAGTCCTCCAGGTATTTGGCCGTCAGGGTTTCGCGGCAGTTGAGC
>JBCAZN010000202.1:0-5549 GCA_038533035.1 Pseudomonadota bacterium | reverse complement strand
CTCCACCTCGCTACGTGGGGTGGAGATCATGGTACGAATATGTGACTGCTTGTCGGCCGGGAACGAGTTGATGATGCGATCGACCGTCTGCGCGGCACCGTTGGTATGCAGCGTACCCATAACGAGGATGCCCATTTCGGCCGCGGTGACTGCGATACTGATGGTCTCGAGGTCGCGCATCTCACCGACCAGGATAACGTCCGGGTCTTCACGCAACGCCGAATGTAGTGCAGCAGCGAAATTGGGGCTGTGCACACCCACTTCACGCTGGCTGATCAGGCAGCCCTTGGCCGAGTGAACAAACTCGATCGGGTCCTCAATCGTGAGGATATGACCTTTCATGCGGCGGTTCATCTCATCAAGCATCGCCGCGAGCGTGGTCGATTTGCCCGAGCCTGTCTTGCCCGTAACAAGGATCATGCCCTGCGTATGCCGGCATAGTGATCGGATCACGGCTGGCATGTTGAGTTCTTCCAGCGTCATGGCTTTCGACGGAATCGCGCGGAAGATCGCGCCGATGCCGTTCAGGTGACGGAATACGTTAACGCGGAACCGTGACACGTCAGGAATTTCGTACGCAAAGTCGGCGGCGTCGTTTTCATCGAACGATTTCTTGGCCATGCCGTCCATGATTTCACTCATGGCTTGCTCGACAACCTCGACTGTGAGCACCTCATCCATGATGGACCTGAGGCCGCCATGAACACGCGCCCGAACCGGGTCGCCGGACACGAAATGCAGGTCGGATGCGCCTTCCTTGAGTGCTGTCGTGAGGTATCTATCGATGCTGCTCATCGTCTATACCTTTGACCCGTCGCCGATATCGATGATGGGCACCAGGTCTGTATCCGTGACAAAGCGTGCGAATTTGCTCTTGTCATTAGCAAAACGGATGGCGTCGTCGGGATCGATTTCCTTGGCGTTAATGGCATCGAGCAATGCCTGGTCCATGACCTGCATGCCCTGGTCCTTGCCCATCTGCATCTGCGAACCAATCTGGTGCGTCTGGTCCGTCGTAATCTGTTTCGCGATGGCGCGATTGTTGACGAGAATTTCGAGTATCGCGCGTCGGCCGCGGCCGTCCACAGTCTTGACGAGGACCTGCGTGACCACGGCTTTCAGGCTCATCGCAAGAAATCCTTTAGTCTGCTCGCGCAGTTCGCCGGGCAGGGCGTCAATCACCCGGTCGAGTGTCTTCACGGCGCTGGTGGTATGCAGCGTACCGAGAACCAGGTGACCGGTTTCAGCGGCCGTCATCGCCATTGATATGGTTTCTGCATCGCGCAGCTCACCGACGAGAATCACGTCGGGGTCTTCGCGCATCGCCGAGCGCACGCCGTCGGCGAAGCTCGTAACATGCGTGCCCACTTCGCGCTGGATGACCTGGCACTGCTTCGAGGGATGCACGAACTCGATCGGATCCTCGAGGCTGATGATATTGAGGTTCCGGCTCTCGTTCAGGTGGTCGATCATTGCGGCCAGTGTCGTCGACTTACCGGTACCGGTCGAGCCGGTTACCAGCACCATGCCCTGGTGGTAATCACAAAACTTCTTGAGGATCGGCGGTACATGCAGCTGATCGAGCTTCGGCACCTCGCCAGGAATGTGCCGAAACACGGCGCCGATGCCGGTGGCCTTGCGAAATACGTTGACGCGGAAGCGACCGCCTTCCTCTCCGACGTAGGAAAAATCAATGTCGTGACCAGAGTGCAAGCGCTCTTTTTGTTTGACCGTCAGGATTTCGAGGATATAGGTCTCGAGTTCGGTATCCGACAGCTCGCGAAACTTGATCGGCATCAGGTCGCCGTTCATGCGCAGCATCGGTGGTATGCCGACCGCCAGGTGCACGTCAGAGCAGCCTTGAGCAAGTCCCAGTTTGAGGAATGCGTCAATACGGGCCATGGGCGGTCCTAGAGCGAGATCGAGTCGAGCGCTTCTGTGAGCTCGTCCATGGATTGATAACGTTTCGACTTGTCGACGGACATGGCCTTGACAATGACAGCTGCGAAATCATCCGGCAAGTCCGGATTGACGTCCTGTGCATCTTTCGCCTTACCCTGGACGTGCTGATACATCACGGACATGTGGTCGCCGCGACTGTAGGGCGGGATACCCGTGCACATTTCATACATGATGACGCCGACACTGTAGACATCCGCAGTCTCGTCAACCTTCTTGCCCAGGATTTGCTCCGGCGCCATGTATTTGGGTGAGCCAATGACGTAACCGGTCTTCGTGAGCTGCGTATCGCCGCTGCTGGCCGCTGCCGCGACGCCAAAGTCCACGATCTTAAGCAGACCGTCTTCATTGACGAGAATGTTGGCGGGTTTCAGATCACGGTGAATAACGCCCGCCAGGTGCGCGATCGACATGCCCGTCGCCATGTCTTTTGAGTAGCGTAGTGCTTTATTGAGGTCCATCGGTTTGTTGTCGGGAATTTCTCCGGACAGCGTGTGCGACGGGAAGTATTCCATCGAAATGGCGTAGCAGCCCTGCAGGTGCAGGAAGTCGTAAATACGAATGACGTTGCGATGGGTAATTTTGCGCGAGTAGCGCAGCTCGTGCACGAAGCGCTTCATCATTTCTTCGTCAGATGAAACGTTCGGGTTCAAGAACTTGAGAATCAGCTGTTCATCAACGACCTCATCTTCCATGAGCAGCACGGTACCGAACGCGCCCTTACCGATTTTCTCGATGTAGCGGTAGCGGCCATCAATGACATCACCGGGTTCTAGCGTCGAGATGTCCAGAACCGGCGGTGCCATCGGCGCGGCAGGCGCTTCCGCAGTCGGGTCCGCAACGATTTCGCCGTCGCCATCTGCCTGGGCAACCGCACTTTGCTCTTTCGCCTCGGCGAGCAGCTTCTCGAGATCCTCGTTGTCGACCAGCAGCGTGCGCGTGTTCTCGGCAATTTTCTCGGCGCGAATATTTTGTTCGACCACGGTCTCGGAATAACGGTCATCAAGGTCACGCAGCGCCTTGTCCGCGATATTGATAATCGTCGAATCATCTGACTGCTTGATCGTGCGCAGGATTTTACGGACCGATTCTGCCTGCGAGTCGTTGGTCAGCGCCGACAGCGCCTTGATCGCCTCAATCTGGATCTCGCGCTCGGGGCGCTTCAGCATCGGCAAGATTTTCTGGATATGATTGTGATTGCCCATTTTCGCCATCGCACGAATTACAACCGTGTCAGTTTTGGCGTCGGCACCGAGCATTGCTTCGATTTTCGGCAGTGACTTCGGATCGCCGATCTTGGCCAGGGCATCGACGGCGCGCTCGCGAACCCACCAGTCAGTATCGTCGGTTGCCGTCATCAGGTGATCGACAGCTTCTTCCGACTTGGTGTTGTTCAAAATCTCGATCGCCGTACGACGAATTTCTTCGTCCTTGTCGTTAAACAGTTTTACGACTGAACTCACGACGCGTGTGCCGCCAATCTCTGCAAGCGCATCGCCCGCACGTGAGCGAACCCACCAGTCGTCGTCCTTGATTGCCAACAGCAAATCCTTGACCGAGTTCTCGTTGCCAACTTCGTTGAGGACTTCCACGGCCGCGCGGCGCGCGTACTCGTTTTCGTCTTTGAGGGCGGGAACGAGAAACTTGACTGTCTCGGGATGGTTGATCCGGACAAGTACATCGACGGCCTTGTTCTGCACATCAAGATCGGGGTCGACCAGCGCGTTCGCGACCTTTTCGATGTTGATCGCATCCGGTTTGCGCGTCGCCAGTGCGGAAAGGGCAGCGCCGCGTACCATCTTGTTCGGATCCTTGAGCTGCATCTCGAGCGCGTTCGTAATTTCGGGCTTGTCGAATTTCGACAGCAACTGGATCAGGTGAATCTTGATGACCGGGTCCTTGCCACCCATGCGGGCAATCAGGTCGGGCACCATATCGGGCTTAAGCGTGTCCTGGATAATCTTGAAGATGGCGGCCTTTTCTTTCGGCTCGCATTCGTACGCACGGCGTAACAGCTCGTGCACACTGAGGTCTTCTTTGTGGACGCGCAGGATTTCGATCAGCGCCGGCTTGGACACTTCCTCATCGTCGAAGAACTCGAGCAGGCTGTTGGCGTTGTAGTCGGTACTGCTCGATAGTGCCCAGGCGGTACCCGATACCACCCGTTCGTTGCCGTCGGCCAGGCCTTCCTTGAACATGATGAGGTTCTTGTCATTGATCATCGAGCCAAGAATGTCGACGAGCACCATCGTGTGCGATTTGTCGGACAACGCGAGTGCGTCGATGATCTTCGGCACGGCCTTGTTGCCAGCCGATTTCAGCTTGTCGACGAGCTTCTGAGCAGCCGGTGACGCCGGGTCCTGCTCAGCGATGAGCTGCCCGAGAATCTGGTCAGAACGGAACGACGCGAGAAAATTCATCGAGCCGTGTCGCCTTGGTTAGTTTTATTGTTAAACGCCAATCTAGTCTTCGCTCTTGCCCAAGCAAAGCGGTCTACCGACCGATTTCTGTCCAAACCGGTCCAATCCGCTAGTTCCCGCCGCGGCATTATGCCACATCGGACCCGGCACATTGCCCGCCGTTATTAGCTTTCAGCGCCATGCCGGCAACTGTACAATGTGCGCGCGATGCCGGGTCCAAACCCGGCTGCACCCATGAATTTTACCTAATGACCAACCGCGAAGTGTGACAGTGTCAACAGTTTCAGATGTGAAAAATTTCCTCAATTCCATTGAGTTAGCCGCGTTTTCTCAACCGCTCGAGCGGATCGGCCGTGTCACGTCTGCAAGTCTCGACGGTGGCCAGTGTCGCGCGACGATTGAATTCGGCGTACCCATCGAATCCGTCCGTTCAATACTAGAAGCGCAAATCAGCGACGAAATCGTTCAACAGACCGGTGCAACCGACATTCAGTTGTCGCTGGCGTCGAAGATTTCGACGCACGCAGTGCAGGGCAATTTGAAGCCGGTCGCCGGGATCAAGAACATTATTGCGGTGGCCTCAGGCAAGGGCGGCGTCGGCAAATCGACGGTTGCCGTCAATGTTGCGCTGGCGCTAAAGCGGGCCGGAGCCGCCGTCGGCATCCTTGACGCCGATATCTACGGACCGAGCCAGCCGCACATGCTGGATCTCGTGGGTGAGGCACCGGTGAGCGAGGACGGCAAGACGATGCTGCCGCTTGAGGGCCACGGCCTCAAGGTCATGTCCATCGGCTTTCTTGTCGATCCCGATCAACCGATGGTCTGGCGTGGTCCCATGGTGACCTCGGCGCTGAACCAGCTTATGCACCAGACGCAGTGGGGCGAGCTCGACTACCTGATCGTCGATATGCCGCCAGGCACTGGTGACATCCAGCTGACGCTGTCACAGAAAGTGCCGGTTTCGGGCGCAGTCATCGTTACGACGCCGCAAAACATTGCAACGCTCGATGCCCGCAAGGGGCTCGCGATGTTTCGCAAGGTTTCAATCCCGGTTCTGGGTGTCGTTGAGAACATGAGTACACATGTTTGCTCCGCCTGTGGCCGAGAAGTGGTACGTCGAAGTCGCTGACCATCTTGTCGGCACCGCCGGCGCCGAAGATTGCCTCTTCA
>JBCAZN010000201.1:0-5583 GCA_038533035.1 Pseudomonadota bacterium | reverse complement strand
CCTGGAATGGCAGGAAGCTCCGTTGACGACCTGCTACCTGGAGACAGACAGCGGCGACGAGCGCTGCAGGGACTGGTTGGGACAGTAATGGGCCTGCTCGCCAGTCCGCGAGTTCGTCTCTTTATCGGAGCAATGCTGATCAGCCTGTCGCCCGTCTGGGTTCGGCTCGTTGCTGTGTCGCCATCGACGAGCGGATTCTACCGAGTGCTGATCGGCGGTGCGGCCCTTGTCATCTATCTCGTCTTCACCCGCCGCAAACTCGAACTAACGTCCCGCGGCTGGTGGTTGGTGCTGGTCGCGTCAGTTTTCCTGGCGCTCGATCTCTGGTTCTGGCATCGCAGCATTCACATTATTGGTCCCGGACTGTCGACGTTGCTCGCCAACTTCCAGGTCTTCATCATGATGGCGCTCGGCATTGTGTTTTTGCGCCAGGTGCCGAAGCCGGCGCAGCTTGTTGCCGTGCCGCTCGCGGTGCTGGGCCTCGCGTTGATCGTCGGCTTCGACTGGGGAGAATTGCCGGCGGATTTCCGGCTGGGCGTAATCTACGGACTGCTAACGGCGGTTGTGTATGCGGGCTACCTGTTCAGTTTGCGACAACTGCGCAGCGAATCGACGTATCGAATACCTACGCGCGAGATGGCCGTAATCTCGATGCTGTGCGCGGTGCTAATGGCTGTGACCGTGCTCGGCGAGGGCGGCTCGCTTGCGATTCCGACTGCAACGGACCTGGGCTGGTTGCTCGGTTACGGCGTGCTTTCGCACTGTATCGGCTGGCTGTTTATCGCCAGCAGCCTGTCGGAAGTCACGGCCGTCGAGGCCGGGCTTGCACTGCTGCTGCAACCGACACTGAGTTTCGTTTGGGACGTGTTGTTCTTCGCGCGCCCGATGACGGTGCTGGAGCTGGTCGGCGCCAGCATTACACTGGTGGCGATCTATCTCGGCTCGCGTCCCGTATCAAAGCAGACGTAAAGCCCCCGGTAACAACTCGACGTCAAACTCGGACTGCAACGGCTGCACTTCGCCGTCGAGGTGCGAGGGCATAACCTCGTCCGTTGCAACCTGGAGGCGGCGCACACGATGGACAACGACTTCGTCCTCATCGACGTGCGTACCTTTCATGAGCTTGGGCAGCAGACCGAGAATGCGGCGTCGCGTTACCGGCTTTGCGATGACCAGATCGAACTCACCGTCCGCGTTACTGGCGGCCGGTGCGATATGAAACATGCCGCCTACCCAGGGACCATTGGCGATGTTGGCGAGCGTCACGGGCCCGTGCCATTGAAACTCGTCACCGGTAATTCGCATGTTGGGCGTCGCGACACCATCGCTCATGGCCCTGACAATTGCGATGAGATACACGATATCCCCGATCGGCAGGCGAATTGACCGCGCAACGCGCGTGGCCTTGGCGTCAAACCCGATGCCGGCACCATTCGCAAAATAGCGATCGTTGCAGCGGCCGATGTCGACACGGCGCGCCGTGACCTGCTCGCGCAATCGATCAGCGAGCAGCCGGGTCGCGTGTTCCCAGTCGAGCGGGATGTCGCAGGCCTTCGCAAAGTCGTTACCGGTGCCGGTCGGTATGACCCCCAGTGCCGCGTCCTTGCCGGCCGCAAAGATGCCGTTTACCGCCTCGTGAATGCTGCCGTCACCACCTGCAACGACGAGTCGGCGCGCGCCCGACTTTACCGCGGCGGCAACCTGGTTCTCGAGATCACCAACGGCGCTGCTGTTGTGAATAATGATTTTGGCGGTCGATGCCGCCAACAGTTCGAGAATGCGTGCCTGGCGCTTGCCGGCACGTCCGCGGCCGGCAGTGGGATTCAGAAACAGGTGTACTTCTTCTGCAGGCATGGGGGAACACCGGTCAGGCAATGGCCGATGCTACAATGCGCGCGTCACTGACCGCAAAAAGGCAAATCGTCGATGCTGGAGTTAGGCGTCAAGTTCCTGATCAGTTATTTCATTGGCTCACTGATGGGCGCAATGATCGTTGGCCGTCTGCGCGGCGGCATTGATATCCGCACGATGGGCAGCGGCAATGCCGGTGGTACGAATGCTTTGCGAACCCAGGGACTGTTGTTTGCATTGGGTGTCGTCATTATCGATATCGGCAAGGGCGCCGTCGGCGCGGGCGTCGTGCCCGGCCTCGACATTCCGTACGTGCCCGCGGACCCTGAAATCTCGCGCCGCTGGCTCACGATGACCTGTGCAGCAGCGGCTGTGCTCGGCCATGTCTACCCGATCTATCACGGCTTCAAAGGCGGCAAGGGTGCCGGCACGTATATCGGAACGCTGCTCGTGCTCGCACCGAAACTCGTGATTGGTGTCGTTTTTGTCTGGGCGTTCGTGCTGGTCATGTCCGGCTTTGTTGGTCTGGCAACAATGGTCGCCGCCGTGTCATTGCCCGCTTACCTTGGTATTGCCGTGCTGCCAGAGCAGCAGCCGCTATTCATTTTCGCATTCGTCGTGGCAGGCGGCATCATCTACTGGCATCGCTCGAATATTCAACGGATGCGCGCAGGCGTCGAACATCGCAATGAAAAATTAATGTTGTTGCGCCGTCGCGGGAATGGCAATGGCGATACTTGATGCCGGCGCTGTTCGGGATCTTTTGTCGCGGGAAGCGCGCGATCGGCTTGACCAGCTGGAAACGTTCGCTGATATCGATTCCACCAACAGCTACCTGATGCAGCTGCCCGGACCGCCACCGGGACGAATGAGCATTGCGGCAACCACCAACCAGACAGCCGGGCGCGGCCAGCGTGGGCGAGCCTGGGTCTCGCCGCCCGGTTCCGGCGTTTGCCTGTCGCTCGCGTACACTTACGATAAACAGCCGCAAAACCTGTCGGCGTTGACGCTGGCAATGGGTGTCTCTGCGATCAACGCGCTTGAGGCGCTGGACATCAAGGGCGTACAGCTCAAGTGGCCTAACGACCTGGTAGCGAACGACGGCAAGCTGGGTGGCATTCTGACCGAGGCGCAGCAGCAGTCGACGGGTGCTGTGACGGTCGTTACAGGTATCGGTGTCAACGTCAGGCTGCCGGAAGCGATTCCGACTGACGCCGGCAGCAGTTGGGCCAGACAGATTGTCGACCTCGCGTCGCTGCATGAGTTGCTGCCGACCTATGATGCGATTGCCGCGTCACTCATCTCGCATATGCTCGGTGCCTTCCTGGATTTCGAAGGCGTGGGTTTCGCGCTGTACACGGAGCGCTGGCGTCCCTACGACTGGTTGATCGGGCGCGAGGTTGTCGTCGACGTCACCGGGGAGCGAGTTGAGGGGATTGCATCGGGTGTGGCCGAGAACGGCGAGTTGCTGGTCGCCACCGAACAAACCGGTACCCGCCTGATCACTTCCGGATCGGTCGTCCTGGCCGGGCGCGCGTGATCGCATGACGGCGCTGTTACTCGACATCGGCAACTCCCGGCTCAAGTGGGGCGTACTGGATGATGCTGCGATTCGCCGCACCGGACACATCGCCCAGCAAACCGTTCGCGAACAAGGTATTCAGGTCATCACGACAAAACTGCCGCGGCGCGTCGATGCGGTATTCGCCAGCAATGTTGCGGGCAACAGTTTTGCCACGCGACTTTCCGGTGTGGTTGGCGTGCATTGTCATTGCGACGTTCGATTCGCGCGAAGTGAACGGCGCGGCTGGGGGGTCACAAACGGCTATCGGCAACCGCGACGTCTCGGCGTCGATCGCTGGGTCGCACTGGTCGGAGCCTGGTCGGAGCTCGAACGCGCTTGCCTGGTCGTCGATGTCGGCACGGCAATGACCATCGATGCAATTGACGACGATGGCACGCACCTCGGCGGCCAGATCATTCCGGGCGTCGAAACGATGCTTGAGTCACTGGCGACGGCAACGAGCGATTTGCCGCGTGTAAAGGCGGCGTCGAAGCAGTCCGCGGCGGACCTCGATATTTTCGGGCGCAACACCACCGCGGCCATTCGCGAGGGTGTGCAAAGTGCGACCGCCGGCGCTGTGGATCGCGCCATTCATGCTTTGCAATCAAGCGGTTACGACCCGGAAATCGTCTTGACCGGCGGCGGCGCGTCACGCATTCTTGGGGCGCTTGGGACGACCCCGCTGCACCGGCCTAACCTGGTGCTGCAGGGGCTCGCCTGCATGTTGGAAAACGAGCGATGAAAAATCTGCTGCTGATATTTCTGCTGGCCAATATCCTGTATTTCATGTGGGCCTCGTTCACCGAGGAAGAGCCACAGCGTGGCGTCGCGATCGTCGACGAACACAACCTCGGCCCGCCACTCGACGTGCGCGCCAACCGTGACAGTGACAGCGTTGCGAGCGTCGGCGCCGTGCTCGGGGCCGGCGAAGCAACCGCGATGGAGGCCGTGGTCGGGCGCACCTGTGTATCGGTCGGGCAATACAGCGTTATCGATGATGCAGACACAGTATTGCTCGAGCTGCGGGGTGAAGGCTTCTCCGTTTCGCGTCGCCAGGCCGACGGTGAGAAGTTCATCGGCCATTGGGTCCAGATTCGTAACATCCCCGATCTTGCGACCGCGAATGCACAGCTCGCGATCCTGCAGGATGGTGGTCTGACTGACGCCTACTATGTCGAAACCGAGCAGCTGATCTCTCTCGGGCTATTCGGCGAACTGGACGGCGCAGAGAAAATCGAACTCGAGGCACAGTCCCTTGGCCTGGCCGCCGAGATCTTGCCGCGCATGAGCCCGGTCAAGGTGTATTTCATCGACGTCGGACTACCGCCGGGGCGCGGCGCAAGCGCGATCGTCGAGCGCTACGGCGAGGACATGGTGCTGATGCGCGAGGCGGCGACCTGTCCGCCATAATCGGGCGCATGCCCTTGCCAGCCAGCACCGAAAAGAGAATAATGCGCCCCCGCTGCCGGCATAGCTCAGTTGGTAGAGCAACTGATTTGTAATCAGTAGGTCCCGAGTTCGACTCTTGGTGCCGGCACCAAACACAAAAAAGCCCCGCTATCGTGCGGGGCTTTTTTTGCTTTGCGGCGTCGAAGTGCTCGTGGCGATCACGGCGACGTCCCGAGTACTTTTCGCCGGCCTTACTTTCTTATTCCACGCGAATGTTCGTCGGCGTTGCTGGCGGCAACGTGTCGTTGGCTGGTCCGCTCGATACGACGAGGTTGACGGCTGACCCTTGGGCGACAGACGCACCGGCGCTTGGCGTCTGGCTGATCACGTTTCCTGCCGGCACCGAGTTATCGCTTTGCTGCGTTACGATGCCGACGACCAGATTGGCGGCTCCGATAGCCGATCTCGCCTGGACCTCTGTCGTGCCGACAACGTCGGGCACGATAGAAGTATTCGAACGGACGCCGTAAGCAGGCATCGGGTTACCCTTTTCGATGGCACCCAAATCCGGTGCGGTCGCTGCAAACTGGTCGTTAATGTTGGCCAACGGTCGCATTCTCGACGACATGACGTTTGCAACGCCCCTCAACCTGCCCGCCGACTACACTACATTTTGGTCCAACACCGACGTAACGCTGGGCGACAATTCGCTGGCGATCGACGGTGCTCAGCCGTTAGCCAACATTAACGACCAGTTTGCAGCGACCGCACCGGATTTG
>JBCAZN010000200.1:0-5583 GCA_038533035.1 Pseudomonadota bacterium | reverse complement strand
GAAATCGGCACGATCGAGGTTGGCAAGCACGCCGACATCATCGCGGTAAGTGGTTCACCGCTCGAAAACATCGATGAGCTGCTCAACGTGCGTTTCGTTATGAAGGGCGGCAAGGTCTTTAAGAAGTAATGAAGCCCAGCACGCTGCGTATCGGGTACCGCTATCGCCCCAATCGGCTCGCCGAGCGCTACGACGCGGTTGTTATCGGCTCAGGAATGGGCGGCCTGACGACGGCAGCATTACTAAGCGATCTCGGGTGGCGCGTCTGTGTGCTCGAGCAGCATTACACGGCGGGTGGCTATACACACTCATACGAACGCAACGGCTACGAGTGGGACGTTGGTGTGCATTACATCGGCGATGTCGGCGCGCCCACGCGCACTCGCAAGATGTTCGACTACCTTTCTGCCGGCGAACTCAAGTGGGCACCGATGGATGCTGAGTACGACCGCTTTTATGTTGGTGACAAAGTATTCAACACGCGTGCCGGGCGCGACGAGTTTCGCGACAACCTTGTGCGGCAGTTTCCGAACGAAGTTAAGGCGATCGATCGCTACATGGATCTTCTTAAGGACACCGGCAGCGCGATGTCGACGGTCGCCATGGAACGTGCGATGGCACCGTGGCAGCGCACGCTGATGTCACCCGTCCTTAAATGGAAAACCCCGAAGCACCTGTACCGCACTACGTATGACGTACTGAGCGAATTGACCGACAACCAGGACCTGATCGCAACCCTCTGCGGCCAGTGGGGCGACATGGGGCTGCCGCCAAAGCGCTCGACATTTCTCGTGCACTCGATGATCGCTCGACATTACCTGTATGGCGGCTTTTACCCGGTCGGCGGCTCGTGGAAAATAGCGGACACGATCATTCCGAAAATTCAGGCAACCGGTGGGGAAGTTTTCACCTACGCCAGGGTTGAGGAAGTCCTGGTTGAGGACGGCAAGGTCAATGGCGTGCGCATGAAAGACGGCCATCTCATCGAGTGTGAGTGTGTAATCTCGTCGGCCGGTGTCGCCAATACCTTTGAACATCTGCTGCCCGCCGACCTCGTCAAGTCACTGGGCTACGAAGCCCGGCTGAAAAATGTCGAGCCCAGCTATGCGCACCTTGGAATCTACATCGGCTGCAAAGGAACGGCCGAAGAACTCGGCTTGCCCAAGACGAATTTCTGGATCTACCCGAGCAACGACTACGACGGCGACGTTGATCGTTTCGTCAACGATCCCGAGGCACCCTTCCCGGTCGTCTATATTTCATTCCCGTCAGCCAAGGACCCGGACTACGAGAATCGGCACCCCGGCACGGCCACGATCGAGATCGTCGCGCCCGCGCCTTACCAATGGTTTGCAAAGTGGCGAGACGAAACCTGGGGCAAACGCGGCGATGACTACGACGCGCTGAAGCAGCGTTTTGGCGAGCGGCTGATGGAACACCTCTACGAAAAGTTGCCGCAGCTACGCGGCAAGGTCGACTATTGGGAAGTCTCGACGCCGTTGTCGACCAACTGGTTTGGCGGCTACCAGCAGGGCGAGCTTTATGGGCTGTCGCACACGCCGGATCGCATGCAGGAGAAATGGCTGCGACCGAAAACTGAAATCAATGGTCTCTGGCTCACCGGCCAGGACATCCTCACCTGCGGCGTTACCGGCGCGATGATGGCCGGTATGCTCACGACCACCAGTATTGTCGGCATGCGCAAAATGGGACCATTGATGAGCCGGATATACGGTTAACGCCGAGCGCCTGATCTGTAGATTTAACGGCGCTGCCGTATGGGCCGATTATTGCGATTGATTTTTGGGGCTCCGCCAACTGTTGCGCTTCGCATGGAAGCGCACAATGTCCTCAGGTTTGCCCCACTTCATAGCGCCTGCGGGCTTGGTAAGCTCAAATTTCATACCGGCTTTTTCCATTACACGGCCTGACGCGGGATTACGGGCAAGATGACTGGCACCAATCGTTTCGAATTCTAGTTCCTGAAATCCATATTGAAGAATCGCAATCGTCGCTTCTGTCGCATAACCCACGCCCCAAAACGGTCGGCCAACCCAATACCCGAGTTCGGCTGAATTGCCGCCTTTCTCGAAACGTAACCCAACTGCGCCAATGAGGTCATGACTCTTGGATAGAGTCATCGCGAATGTAGCGACGGTTCCGGAATGGAATCCATCGCCGAGCGAGCGGATCCATGTTTCAGCCATTCCATCTTCGTACGGGTGCGGAACATTCAGCGTTGTATCGGCTATTGCCCAGTCACCGGCGAGGTGCTGAACCTCAGCAGCATCCGCGAGCTGAAATGGTCGCAGACTCAATCTTTTCGTAGTTAGAACCGGTTGCAATACCGCCAAACTCAGAAGCCTTCCTCTGGCATCGACATAACCACATCGGCGCCCGCCATAGTCGCCGCGCGATATCCGGCGCTGCGCGTCAGGATATGCGTCGCGTAGAAATCAACCGTTCGCGTTTTTGCCTCTGCAAATACTGGATCATCGGCAAACGCACCTTTCGAAATAGCAACTGCAGCGCGCGCCATCTGGTAGCCCCCCAACACGGTGCCGATCAACATCAGAAGATTGACCGATGCCGAGCCCGGCACATTGGGATCCGCTGGCGCGTTTGCCAACAGCCAATCAACGGCCGCTTCAAGATCGTCAATGCCCGACGTCAACGTTGAGCGCACGGTCGCAAACCGGTCATCGGCGAGTTCGGCATCGAGTGCGCGCATTTCGCCGATGAGCGCTTTTACTTCTCGCCCTTCGTCGGCAAGAATTTTGCGCCCGACGAGATCACTGGCCTGTATGCCGGTCGTGCCCTCATAGATCGTCAGAATTCGCGCATCGCGCATATGCTGCGCCGCGCCGGTTTCCTCGACATAGCCCATGCCGCCATGAACCTGGACGCCCAGCGACGTTAATTCCTGAGCAAACTCCGTCATCCAGCCTTTAACGACGGGTGTCAGTAACGCAAGACGCCGCGACGCTACGTCGCGCGCCTCGTCCGTTGCGCCGTGCGTCGACAGGTTGTGGACACCAGCCGTCACCATCGCAACGGATCGCATAGCCTCGGTTCCGGCTTTCATCAGCAGCAACATGCGGCGCACATCCGCGTGATTCACGATCGTGACGCGACCCTCTTTGCCCGGCGCACGCCCCTGCACGCGATCAAGTGCATAGTCACGCGCGAGCTGGTAAGCGCGTTCGCTGATTGACAACCCCTGTACGCCGACTTCGATACGCGCGTGGTTCATCATCGTGAACATGCACGCGAGGCCCTTGTTCTCTTCGCCGACGAGATAACCGACAGCGCCGTCACCGTCGCCGAAGCTCATGACGCAGGTCGGCGAACCGTGGATGCCAAGCTTGTGTTCAACCGACGCCGCAAAAACATCATTGCGTTCGCCGATCGAGCCGTCGTCGTTCACGTGGTACTTCGGCACGAGGAACATCGAGATGCCGCGCACCCCTTCGGGTGCACCTTCGATTCGCGCCAGCACCAGGTGGACGATATTTTCGGTCGCTTCGTGATCACCCCAGGTGATGTAGATTTTCGATCCCTTGATTCGGTAGTGATCGCCCTCGGGGATTGCTTTGGTCGTGATCGCGGCAAGATCTGAGCCCGCCTGTGGCTCGGTCAGGTTCATGGTGCCTGTCCACTCGCCTGTTGCGAGTTTGGGCAGATAGATTTTCTTGAGTTCGGGTGCACCATGCTTGTCGAGCGCGATAATGGCGCCTGTCGTCAGCATCGGCCCGAGCGAAAATGACATGCACGCAGATTGCAGTGCTTCGACGGCCGCGGTTCCCGCGACGTCCGGCATGCCCATGCCGCCGTGATCGGGCGACACCACAACGCCCTGCCAGCCGTTTTCGACGTACTGCTGGTAGGCCTCGGCGAACCCGGGGGCAATCCTGACGACCTTGTCCTCGATGCTGGTACCGATCTGGTCGCCCGGGATATTCAATGGGCCGAGTACTTCCGCTGCGAATTTGCCGGCCTCCTCGACAACCTGTTCGATCACCTCAAGGTCAAAATCAGCGTAGGCGTCAAGCGCGAGAATCTCTTCGATGCCGCTGAGTTCGCGGATATTGAAAAGCATGTCCTTAATCGGGGGGGCGTAATCTGTCATGAAGCTATTCTAATCGGCCCAGCGGCATTGGCCCCTTACTTAAAATAGGGTAGAAGAAGGGTTCGGCCTGATAATACTAACGAACAAGGACCGTCTATGAACCTGGGGACTATCGATCTGACCGTCGTTGCCGTGTACGCCGTCGTGCTGTTCGTGCTTGCACAATGGGTATCACGCGAAAAAGCCGGGCACGAAAAAAACTCGAGCGACTATTTTCTTGCCGGGCGCGCCCTGCCCTGGTGGGCAATTGGCGCATCGCTGATTGCGGCAAATATCTCCGCGGAACAGATCATCGGCATGTCCGGTTCGGCCTGGGTGATGGGCATTGCGATCGGTGCCTACGAGTGGATGGCGGCGATCACGCTGATTATCGTTGGCAAGTGGCTGTTGCCTGTATTCTTAAAGCACAAGATTTACACGATGCCGCAGTTTCTCGAGCAGCGTTTTGATGCACGTGTACGCAATGTCATGGCGATCTTCTGGCTGAGCATCTACGTGTTTGTCAACCTGACGGCAATCCTGTGGCTCGGCGCTCTTGCCGTCAATACGGTGACTGGCGTGGACCTGACGGTCGGTATCGTCGCGCTGGGCGCCTTCGCGGCCGCCTACTCGC
This sequence comes from Pseudomonadota bacterium, assembly GCA_038533035.1. Lineage (GTDB taxonomy): Bacteria > Pseudomonadota > Gammaproteobacteria > Steroidobacterales > Woeseiaceae > UBA1847. The sequence goes on along the minus strand of JBCAZN010000200.1, from coordinate 841 downwards.
TGTACGGTGGCCTCAAAGCCGTCGCACTCACCGACATTATCCAGGTCACTCTGCTGGTTCTCGGTGGGATACTGATCACGATCATCGCGCTTAACGAGGTGTCGGGTGGCCAGGGCGTTGTTTCCGGCTTCAATATTTTGCTCGAGAAAACACCAGAACGATTTGACCTGATTTTCGACAAGAGCTCGCCGCACTACGTGCACCTCCCGGGCGTCGCTGTGCTGATCGGCGGCATGTGGATCATGAACCTGTCGTATTGGGGCTTTAATCAATACATCATCCAGCGTGCACTTGCGGCCAAGAGCACGCAGGAGGCACAGAAAGGCATCGTCTTCGCCGCGTTTCTGAAGATGCTGATGCCGCTGATTATTGTTTTGCCTGGCGTTGCCGCAGCCGTGCTGGCACCCGAACTCGAAGCCGGTGACCGGGCCTACCCGACCGTGATGAATCTGTTGCCGGCCGGTATCCTCGGGCTGGTGTTCGCAGCGCTTATCGCAGCGATCATCTCGTCGCTCGCGTCCATGATGAACTCGATCTCGACGATTTTCACAATGGACCTTTATCGTCACATGAGCGGCGGCGAAAAATCCGAACACCAACTCGTCAAAGTGGGTCGCGTCGCGAGTTTTACCGCGATTGTCATTGCGATTATTATCGCCAGGCCGTTGCTCGGCCAGTTCGAACAGGCATTCCAGTACATCCAGGAATTCACAGGGTTCTTTACACCCGGTGTTTGCGCCTTGTTCCTGCTTGGTTTTTTCTGGAAGAAGACAACGGCTACCGCCGCTTTGCTAACCGCGCTCGGATCCGCGGTGTTCTCGTTCGCATTCAAAATGCTTTG
>JBCAZN010000199.1:0-5605 GCA_038533035.1 Pseudomonadota bacterium | reverse complement strand
ACGCCTTCGGCCGATGCCGATGAAAACCTTGCCGCCGAAGGCGTGCCGGCGGAGAAGATCGATCTGATTGGCAACATAATGATCGATTCCTTCGAAATGCTGCGAGACAAGATTGAAGCGGCAGACACTGCCGGTGAGCTTGGTCTCGAAGCACAAAATTATGCTTTGGTAACGTTGCATCGCCCATCAAACGTTGATGCGGCCGACACGCTTGCGCCCATCGTCGATGCGCTGTTGACCGCGGCCGAGAAATTGCCCGTAGTTTTTGTCGCGCACCCGAGGACAATCAAAGGTCTCGAGCAATTTGGCCTCAAAGAAGCGCTTGTGAGCAGCCAGAACGTCACACTTCTCGAGCCGATCCCGTACATACGGTTCATGAGCCTTGTCACCGGCGCCAAAGTTGTGCTGACCGATTCCGGCGGCTTGCAGGAAGAGACCACCTACCTTGGAATTCCCTGCTTGACGTTGCGCGACAATACGGAGCGCCCCGTAACCTGCACATTGGGCACAAACGAACTGGTGAACGCAGAATCGCTTACCTCGGCACTGGGGAAAGTACTAAACGGGAAGTGGAAAAAAGGAGAAAAACCGCCGCTTTGGGATGGCAGAACGGCGGACAGGGCTGTTGAGAGCCTCCGACGACGTACGGAAAAAGTGTGAACTACGTCACACTCTGTCCCCTGACAGCCTAGGTCGCCTCCCGTACCGCCAGCGCATAGGCTGGTGGTATGAAGAACGGAGTCCTCATAACCTTTACCGCCGTGCTATTTGCGCTGGCCGCTCCGAATGCCAACGCCGAGAGCATCTATGCCATATTCAATGGCAAGTCGTACCACATCGATTCAAGCTACGACTGGAATGAGCAAAATACTGGCCTGGGTATAGAGTACGAATTCAGTCAAAAAGGCGCATGGAAGAAGGTCGCAATGGCGAACGGCTTTCGCGACAGCATGAACGAGATGTCTTACATGGCCGGATTCGGCCTGCATCGACGCATCTACGAGACTGAACGCTTCGCAGGACTGTACGTTTACGCCGGGCTCAATGCGTTTCTCATGACCCGCGACGACTTTAACAACGGCAGGCCCTTTCCCGGAATTCTTCCCAGCCTGAGCGTCGGAAATCAACGATTTGGGCTGAATCTCACGTATTTGCCATCGGGCGCGATTGAAGAGTTAACGAACTCCAAGTTCATCGACCCGACAATTGAGGGCATTGTCTTCTTACAGCTCAAGGTGAGCCTGGACCAGCTACTCCCATAACCTCGAGCACTTCGCCGGTTTTTTCTCGCATCAGGGTCTCGTTACCCCGACTTTCAACGTTCAATCGAACAACAGGCTCGGTATTTGACATGCGGATGTTGAATCGCCATTCGTCGAATTCGAAGCTGTAGCCGTCCGTATCGTCGACCGACCTCGCGGAAGGCGAGTAGTGATCGAACAGGGCTTGTAACACCTCCGCCGCGTCCTTCACCTTGCTATTGATTTCGCCGCTTGCCGGAAATTTCGCCATTCGCTGGCCAACGAGCTCGGACAGCGACTTGCCACTCGTCGATAGAAGCTCGGCAACTAAAAGCCAGGGGATCATCCCGCTATCCGCGTACGAAAAATCGCGAAAATAGTGATGCGCGCTCATCTCGCCACCGTAGACAGCATCGACGCTACGCATCTTTTCTTTGATAAAAGAGTGACCGGATTTACTTTGTACTGGCCGTCCGCCCGCGTCAGCGACGATCTCAATCGTGTTCCAGGTCATGCGCGGATCGTAAACGATCTTCGAACCCGGGTTGCCGGCGAGGATACTTTCCGCGAGAAGACCGACGATATAGTAGCCCTCGATAAACGTGCCATTCTCGTCAAACAGGAAGCATCGATCGAAATCACCGTCCCAGGCAATTCCCATGTCCGCACCATGTTCGCGCACGGCGTTTGCCGTAACCGCCTGATTTTCCTCAAGCATTGGGTTCGGGATGCCGTTCGGGAAGGTGCCATCCGGTTCGTTGCACAATTTGACCAGCTCAAAGGGCAAATGCCCTTCCAGAACGTCGGAAGCGATTCCAGCGCAGCCGTTTCCTGGATTCACCACCAGCCGTAGTGGCTTAAGTGACGAAACGTCGACGTAGCTCAACATGTGCTCAATGTACTCATTGAGAATGCTGACACTGCTCTTTTTTCCGCCGGAAGCCAGTGTCCTGTCGTCACCTTCGGCCAATTCCCGAATCTGCTTCAGACCAGAATCCGCGCTGATAGGCTTGGCATCTTCTCTAACGAGTTTGAGCCCATTGTAGTCTGCCGGATTGTGACTGGCCGTCACCATAATCCCGCCGTCCGCCTCCAGCTCAGCTGTCGCGAAATACACCATTTCCGTACCGCAAAGACCGATGTCCAATACCTCAACACCGGCGTCAGTCAGCCCGCGAGCTACCGCATTACAGAAAGACTCGCTGGTGAGCCGCATGTCTCGACCTACAACGACTTTTTTTGCATCTAAAAAGGCGGCCGCAGCGTTGCCAATTCGATAGCAGATGTCTTCATTGATTTGATTGGGAATTTGGCCACGTACGTCGTAGGCCTTAAAGCAGGAAATTTCAACTGGCATCAGGTGTTTGTGCCCTCGCGGCCATAATTGTCATCGATTCGAACAATATCGTCCTCACCGAGGTAGTCGCCGCACTGAACCTCAATAATATGCACAGGCTCGTCATAGGGATTGGCGATTCTGTGTATGTCTCCAATGGCGACGTAGGTCGACTCATTTACGTTGAGCACAAACTCGTCATCGTTTTTGGTGATCAGGGCTTTGCCCTTCACGACAACCCAGTGCTCAGAGCGGTGTGCGTGCTTCTGCAAAGACAATACCGCACCCGGCTTGACGATCAAGCGTTTCACCTGAAAGTTTTCAGCGTTATCGATTGAGTCGTAGCTGCCCCAAGGACGGAAAACCTGGCGATGCAGCGTGGTTTCCACTCGGCCGTCCGCCTTTAACGCGTCCACGAGGTTTTTGACATCCTGCGAACGCCGCTTGTCGGCTACCAGGACCGAGTCCTTTGTTTCCACCACGATCAGGTCATCCAGGCCAACGGCAGTGACCAGGCGACTTTCTGCCTGCACAAGTGTGTTTCGACAGTCCTGAACCAATGTATCACCAGACGCAAAGTTGCCATTGGCATCTTGTTCGGACACATCGTGAAGGGCTGCCCAAGAGCCAACATCCGACCAGCCGGCATCCAGCGGCACCATCACTGCACGTTCGGATTTCTCCATAACTGCGTAGTCGATTGAGTCGGATGGGCAGCTGGAAAATACTTCTGAGTTAGGACGAATAAAGTCACCATCAAGCGTCTTGTTGGACATACTGTTTTCGCAGGCATCCAGAATCTCGGGTGCATGTTTCTTGAGTTCATCAAGGTAAGTTGACGCCTTGAACAAGAACATTCCGCTATTCCAAAAATAACTACCGTCCTCGAGATACTTTTCGGCGGTTGCCTGGTCCGGCTTTTCAACAAATGCCTCAACAGGTACAGCCTCCATCCCACTCGGGGTTGCCTTAATGTACCCATAACCGGTCTCTGGTTTAGTAGGTACAACACCAAATGTCACCAGCTTGCCAGCTTCGGCCGCCGGCAGGCCTCCGCCCACAGTTGTGTGAAATGCGGCAACATCCGCAATTACGTGATCCGCCGGCATAATCAACATGACAATTTCGGGGTCGACATTCATTGCGTGGATAGCTGCAAGCGCGATCGCCGGGGCGGTATTGCGTCCGATCGGCTCCAGAATTATCTGTGCGCGCCGCTCAACGCCGTTCATCTGCTCGGCGACGGAGAAGCGGTGGCTTTCATTGCAAACAACCAGGTGGCGATCTTCGGCCCGTTTGAGACCGGTCGTTTGCAGCGCACTTGTACGTAGCGCCGTTGCCTGCAGCATCGTCTTCTCTCCCGCAATGGGCAGAAGCTGCTTCGGGTACATGGAACGGGATGCGGGCCAGAGGCGCGTACCGGCACCGCCCGAAAGGATTACGGGGAGTAGTTTGCTCATAGCGGCCAATTATTCCGTATTTTGGGGCCGTTGAATCGCAACCGCGTCACACTCGGCCGCGGCCAATGGCATAGTACTGCAGCCCTAGCGCCTCGACTGTTTCCGGCTCGTATAGGTTCCTGCCATCAAATACCACGCCGTCTGAGAGCTGCGCCTTTAGTGCCTGGAAGTCCGGGCTCCGGAATTCCTGCCACTCAGTGATAATAACAAGCGCATCAGCGCCTTCTACCGCGCCATACGCTGTGTCGCAGAATGTCAGCCCGTCCTGGCTCGGATAAATCCTCGCCGCCTCCTCCATCGCCTCCGGATCATAGGCACGCACGCTCGCCCCCGCGTCCCAAAGCGCCTCCATCAGCACACGGCTGGGCGCCTCGCGCATGTCATCGGTGCGTGGCTTGAACGACAAGCCCCACAGCGCAATGGTCTTGCCCTTCAAATCGTTGCCGTAGTGCGACTGCATCTTTTCAAACAAGCGTAGCTTCTGGCGCCGATTGACCTCCTCAACCGCATTCAACAAGGCAGCGTCGTAGCCGGCACCCGAGGCTGATTGCGCCAGCGCCTGGACATCTTTCGGAAAACACGATCCGCCGTAGCCGGCACCGGGGTAAATGAAGTGATACCCGATGCGCGGATCTGAGCCGATGCCAACACGAACCTGTTCAATGTCTGCGCCAAAGCGCTCGGCAAGATTGGCGAGCTCGTTCATGAAACTGATCTTGGTGGCCAGCATCGCGTTGGCTGCGTATTTGGTCAGCTCGGCCGAACGGATGTCCATGCTGATCAAGCGGTCATGATTGCGGTTGAATGGCTCGTAAAGGCTTTTCAGGAGTTCGGTTGTGCGGGGATTATCGGTTCCGACGATAATTCGATCGGGTTTCATGAAGTCGCCGAGCGCGGCGCCCTCTTTCAAAAACTCAGGGTTCGAGACGACATCGAACTCGACACTGGCGCCGCGTTCGTCGAGTGTCTTCTGAATCTCGGCTTTTACCTTGTCGGCGGTACCAACCGGCACCGTGGATTTATCGACGACAATCCGGTACTCGTCCATGTTCTCGCCGATGGACCTTGCAACGGCCAGTACATGCTTCAGGTCTGCTGACCCATCCTCATCCGGTGGTGTGCCTACCGCGATAAACTGGAATAGACCGTGATCGACCGCTTTTTCAACGTCCGTCGTGAATTCCAGGCGGCCCGCCTCGACGTTGCGCTCGATATAAGCCTCGAGACCGGGCTCATAAATCGGAATCTCGCCGTCGTTGAGACGGTCAATCTTGCCTTTGTCGATGTCATAACAGACAACGTGGTTGCCCATTTCCGCCATACAGGCGCCGGTGACGAGGCCCACATAACCGGAGCCGAATATAGTGATCTGCATACAGGTTTTTTCGCTTGGTCAGTTACAAGATGGCCATTGTACTAGTCTGGCAACTCAAAAGCGGCAATTAGGCGTCCTGCTCAGTGTTGACTCTATTCTGAATTTGGCCCGGGAAATCCAAGAATATTTGCGTCGAGATTCTCTTCACCGACGACTTTCTGGTTCATTGTCACCAAATCTTCAACACCGTTCT
>JBCAZN010000198.1:0-5610 GCA_038533035.1 Pseudomonadota bacterium | reverse complement strand
AGAGCGGCTTCACCGGCGTCAGGGTGCTGACCCGTTTCTGCGCCGAGAGCATATAGCAAGCGGCCAGTTCCGGCCACCAGGCCTTGCCGCGTCGCTCCCACTTCTGCGCCCCGCCCGCCTTGTTGCGCGGCAACGGCCAGCGGAAGAAATAGCGCTGCGTCGCATCGATTCGCATGTCGAGCAGTTTCAGCCAGTCCTTGAGCCGCCGATCGGAAATCAGGTGCTCGGCACCCGGTGGCATCGCCGCGCCCGAGATCAATCGCCGCAGGCCCCACAGGCCACCCGGCTTGAAGCCGAGAATGATCAATCGACCGTCGCGGCGCAGCACGCGGTCCACCTCGCGCAACACCGCATGTGGGCGCTCCGAGTAATCCAGCGTGTGCGGCAGCAGCACGGCATCGATGGAATCCGAATCGACCGGCAGCCTGTGCATGTCGCCGACTGCGCAGGGTTCGCCATCGGGCGCCGAGGCTATCAGCGCCGATCGCTGTGTCCGCGAGAAACGCAGGAAGGTGCGGCGATCGCCCCACAACCCGAGCTGCAGGAACTGCTCGCCGAACACGCCATCGAGCGCTTCTTCGACGATGCGGGCCTCCTGGCGCAGCAATGCCTCACCGAGACCGGTTTCCAGCCATTCCGACAACATTTGCGAACCTTTCACTTGCACAACGGCCCTGCCTCAGTACGATAGCTCGATGCTCAACCTAAATCTTCTGCTTTTCAAGCAATTATCGCACCGTTTTGGACCCGTTTCTGCTGTCGGCGTCGCGCTTTTCCTCGCCTCACCGCTGCATGCAGCGCCCGACACCCGCTACGTGGCCACCGAGGACGCCGAACCGTCGCTGACGCTGATCTCACCAGTGCATAACGTTCTGCTCGAGTCCTCACCGGCGGGGCCTGACGACGTGCTCGCCAAGCTGCGTCGCAATTTCAAGCTCAAGTACACCGACAACCACCGAACCGAAGCTGAGAAAAAGTGGTTCGTGCGGCATCCTGAATACCTGGATCGCGTCTTCACGCGCGCACAGCGCTACATGCCGTTTATCGTCGAGGAACTCGAGCGACGCGACCTGCCGCTCGAACTTGCATTGCTGCCGATCGTCGAGAGCGCCTACGATCCGTTCGCCTACTCGCACGGTCGCGCCGCCGGCCTCTGGCAGATGATTCCCGGCACGGCGAAGCGATTCGGCCTGCGACAAAACTGGTGGTATGACGGACGCCGCGACATCGTGGAGTCCACGCGCGCGGCGCTCGACTATCTCGAATACCTGCATAAATTCAATAACGGTGACTGGCTGAATGCCATCGCGTCGTACAACTCCGGTGAAGGCAACGTGCGTCGCGCTGTGCGCAATAACACGCGCAACAACAAGCCGATCGACTTCTGGAACCTGCGCCTGCCGCGTGAGACGTCGATGTACGTGCCGAAACTGCTGGCGCTGGTCGAGATCGTTGCCGATCCGGCGGCACACGGCGTCACGCTGCCGACGGTCGCCAACGAACCGCAGTTCCTCGTCGCTGACATCGGATCGCAGCTCGATCTCGCGCTGGCAGCCGAACTTGCCGGCGTCGATGTCGACACGGTTTACCAGTACAACCCGGGTTTCAATCGCTGGTCGACGGATCCTGCGGGTCCACACCAGCTGGTTATGCCGATTGACATCGCCGAGGACTTCTTCGCGGCGCTCGAGGAAGTGCCAAGCAGCGAACGCGTGCGCTGGAAACGCCACAAGGTTCGCAACGGCGAAGCCATCTCGCAGATCGCCGATCGCTACAACACCACGGTGTCATCACTGCGTGCCGCCAATAACCTGAACGGCAACATGATCCGCGCCGGCGACCACCTGCTGATTCCGGTTGCGACGAAGCCGCTAAGCGAGTATTCGAAAAGTGCCGACGCACGCCTTGCGCGCACGCAAAATCGGCAACGTGCCGGCAACAAGATCGAGCACATCGTCGCGAACGGCGAATCGTTCTGGACGATCAGTCGTCGCTACGGCGTGACGCATCGACAGCTCGCCGCGTGGAACGGCATGGCGCCCGGCGATACCTTGTCGGTCGGCAAGAAGCTCGTGGTCTGGACCCACCAGTCCGCCGGGCCGGCGGTGTCACCGACTGCGGCGGTTGGCAACACGACGCGCAAGCTGAATTACACGGTGCGCAACGGCGATTCGCTGTACCTGATTGCACGCCGCTTTCGCGTTGGCATCGACCAGATCGCGCGCTGGAACAATCTCGACAAGAACAAGATTTTACGACCGGGCCAGAAGCTCACGATGTATGTCGATGTGACTGCACAGTCGAGCTAGAATAGCGGCCTTTCTACACCAGACAGGAACAGCACTATGGGCTTCATGGCCGGCAAGAAGGCGCTGATCGTTGGCGTCGCCAGCGACCGTTCAATCGCATCGGGCATTGCTGAGGCATTCGCACGCGAAGGCGCTGAAATTGCGTTCACGTACCAGAACGACAAACTCAAGAGTCGCGTTGAGAAGCTCTCCGGCCGCCTTGGCCAGAATACTGACCTGCTGTTTCCCTGCGACGTCACGAGCGACGAGCAGATCGATGCCGTGTTTGCCGAGCTCGGCAAGCACTGGGACGGTCTCGACATCATCGTGCACTCGGTCGGATTCGCGCCGCGCGACCAGCTGGCGGGTGGCTTCACCGAGTCGATCACGCGTGAGGGCTATGCCATCGCGCACGACATTTCGGCCTACAGCATGGCCGCGCTTGCGAAAGCGGGCGTGCACATGATGGAGGGCCGAGACGCCGCAATGCTCGCCATGACCTACGACGCGGCCACCAAGGTTGTGCCCAACTACAACGTCATGGGCCTTGCCAAAGCCTCTCTCGAGTCCTGTGTGCGCTTTCTCGCGGCCGATCTCGGTCCGAAGGGGATTCGCGTCAACCAGATCTCTGCCGGCGCTGTGAAGACGCTCGCGGCGGCTGGCATCGGCGGCTTCCGCAAGATGCAGACCTACGCCGTGAAGGCCGCACCATTGCGCCGCACGGTGACCATCGAGGAAATCGGCAACGCGGCGGCGTTCCTGTGCTCGGACCTGGCCTCCGGCATCACGGGCGAAACCACGTTTGTAGACGCCGGCGTCAACATCATGGGCATGGTCTTCGACGAAGACGACTAAACAGACCCAAAACCTGGTGTCAGTGACCTAGTTTTAAACTAGGTCACTGACACCAGGTATTTTATTTCAGGGCGACCTTGGTTTCTTCGCCTTCCAGGCGCGCCACGATCGTCGCGCAGCAGCAGTCGCCCCAGACGTTGATGCTTGTTCGGCACATGTCGAGAATTCGGTCGAACACCATCAACACGCCGATTGCTTCGAGCGGTATGCCGATCGCGGCCAGAATAATAGCGATCGCCACCAGCGATGCCGACGGTACGCCCGCGACACCGATCGACGTCATCAACGCAATGGCGACAATCGTGAACTGCACGCCAAAGGTCAGATCGAGACCGTACGCCTGTGCCAGGAACAACGCCGCGGCGCATTCATAAAGTGCCGTGCCGTTCATGTTCACCGTCGCACCCAGCGGCAGCACGAAACTCGAGACTTTATTGGAAACACCGATATTCTCTTCGATGCTTTCCATCGTGACCGGCAACGTTGCTGATGATGACGCCGTCGAGAACGCCGTCAGCATGGCCGGCGAAGCGCCCGCAATCGTTTTGAATGGATTCACTTTGCCAACAAAGCGCAGCAACAGCGGCAGTGTCATGAACGCGTGAATACCGAGCGCCAAAAGCACGGCGACCGCAAACACCGCGAGTGGCCCGGTCGCCTGTAGCCCCGCCTCGGCAATCACAGCCCCGACAAGGCCGAACACACCGATCGGCGCGAACTTCATTATGAATTCGGTCATGCCCATCATGACGTGGAACACACCGTTCCAGAAATTAAACAACGGCTCTGCATACTGGTGCGCGAGGTGCGTCATGAAATAACCGAACAGGATCGCGAAGAATATCAGTCCGAGCATCTGACCTTCGGCCGCCGCTTTGACGATATTCGGCGGAATCATGCGCACGAAGATCTCGGCAACGTCATTCGCGCCTTTGCCACCGACCTTGGATTCCACTTCCTCAACAGAAGCAGACAACGCCAGCGCATCACGTGCCGGCTCGCCGTCGATATAGCCGGGGCCAATCGTATTGATAACGAACAGGCCGACGAGGATCGCCGCCAATGTCGTCGTCGCATAAAACAGCAGCGTCTTGCCGCCCAGTGCGCCGAGATCACCGCCTGAACCGATATTGGCGACGCCGACAATAATCGATGACGTAATCAGCGGCACGATGATCATCTTCAACGCATTCAGGAACAGCGTGCCGATGTAATCCATCATCGTGACGAAGGCGACACCGAACATACCCGGCTCAACCCCGCTCGTCTCACGCGCGTCAAAAATGAATAAACCGACGATGCCGGCGAGCACAATCGAAATCAGAATCTGCCAGTGCAGCGCAATCTTCGGCATAACCCCCCCGTTCCGGCCAGTATGGCCGTGATGGTGTTCTTATTGAATCAGGGGCAGCTTACTGGAACAGGTCTTGTGCGGCCAGCGCGTCCTCGTTGATGATCACGTCTGCATTCGTTCTAAGTTGCTGAATGAATGCGCGAAAATCACCGATTCCGTAGGTATCCGTGAGCTGCAGCTTGCCCGCGTCACGCTCTTCGAGCGGAATAGCCTCGGGGCGGCCCGGCATCACTGCCTCAATCCGGTAAACCGTGTAGCCGCCGTTTCCATTGCGCGACAGGCCCACTGAAAGCTGATCCTGCGACGGCTTCGGTGCCGCAAAAACGGCGGCCTGCAGGAACTGGTCGGCCTGCGCATCTTCGCGGCGCAACGACATCGGTGCATTGACCGTCGCACCTGCCGCTGCCGCGGCGACCGCAAAATCTTCGCCGTTCTCCAGCGCCGACTGCATCTCTTGTGCTTTGGCCACCATGAGCTGCTCGGACTGACTCGCCGTCAGGGACTGTGCAATCTGGTCGCGCACCGCATCGAGCGGCTGGCGAACCGCCGGGTTGTGTTTCGTCACGGCAATGACCACGGTGCGTTCGGCATCGACATCGATGACATCGGTCAGGTCGTCACCGGCCAGCACGGCAGGCGCAAACACGGCATTGATGACCGCATCGCTCGCGCCGAACGGCTGCCCACCGCTGCGTGAAAATCCCTCGACCGACTTGATTTCGAGGCCGGACGCCGCCGCGAGACTCGCCATATCGAGCGCATCAAAACGCGCGTCAGACAACTGCCGCTGTTTTTCCAGGAACAGGCCATCTGCCTGCTCTTCCTGCATCTCAACCAGCAGCGACGAACGAATCTGCTCGTACGGCAGCGGACCCGCCTCAAGAATTCGGTCGAGGCGTACAACATGGAAGCCGAATGCACCGCGGATCGGACCGGCGATCTCACCCTCGTCCATGCTGAAGACAGCTTCGCCAACCTCCTCCGGATACTGCGCTTCGGTCATCGCGCCGAAGTCGCCGCCCTGCGACGCCGTCAGACTGTCGGCCGAGTACTGCTCGGCCAGTCCCTCGAACGAAATGCTGACGCGCATACGCGCGGGCGAACCGTTCGAGG